>NZ_CP073237.1:0-80069 GCF_018139045.1 Klebsiella pasteurii | reverse complement strand
TGAGGTTTCCTTGCCAGCAGTTTATCTATGGCAGGATCATCTGCAACAGGGGCATCAAGCATGTCGATGAATTCGGCATATTGTTCATCGTTAAAATTAAAGACCCGGCGATCGAGGATCACATTCTCAGCGGCCTGACAGGCCATTTCCAGGATGAAGTCTGTTCGTGATTTGTGAAGAATTTCCGCAGCAGCGTCAATGAGCGCCCGCTGTGATTCCTTGGCTCTAAGATTAAGTTGAACATCTGATTTCATGAGACACCTCTGTATAGCATTTGCTTTACAAAGATATCATAATATTCATGTATAGCAAACGTTATACAATTATTTATCTTCTTTGGTATGCGAAGTTCTGAAGTTCACTTTGCGCTAAAAGCAGCGTTAGACAAAGGAAAGAGCTTAATCCATCCAACACATTAGTCCTACAAACATGATGGCTCGCAACGATTACTTAGCCGCTCTCAACAACTCCCCAACCAGACAGATTGAAGGTTGAAAGAAAAAAACATTTCCATTATTCTGGAAATATAGAATCATTGATTGTGAGAACGAGTATGGAACTTATCAGTGCGTCGACGGTGCTGAAAGAACTTGGGCATGCTACAAGGCTAGGGATTTACAAAAAATTGGTCAAAGCAGGGCCTCAGGGACTGGCCGTGGGCGATCTACAGAAGCAACTTGAGATCCCAGCATCAACACTGAGTCATCATATTTCATCCCTGATATCAGTATCGCTGGTTCGTCAGGAACGTCAGGGAAGAACTCTGTATTGCCATGCCTGCTATGAAAAACTTAGTGCGCTGATAGCTTTTCTGACGGAAGAATGCTGCACAGGCGCAGAGGGACTGCACGATACCAATAACGACGCAGGAGAATAATATGTCCACTGAACTTAAGAATGTTGATGCAGGCCTGTTCGATACCTCCATCACAGAGGCAAGATTCCACGTTCCTGCAATTCCCCACCCTCCCCGTATCCTGATGCTGTATGGCTCTGTACGTGAACGCTCATACAGTCGACTGGCAACTGAGGAAGCAGCAAGGTTGCTGACCGCCATGGGCGCAGAAGTGCGGATCTTCAATCCTTCTGGATTGCCTCTTCCTGATGATGCGCCTGACTCGCATCCTAAAGTCATGGAACTGCGCGAGCTGGTCCGTTGGTCCGAAGGGATGGTGTGGTGCTCCCCTGAACGCCATGGTGCGATGACCGGGATCATGAAGGCCCAGATTGACTGGATACCGTTATCAGAAGGTGCAGTTCGCCCTTCACAGGGTAAGACACTGGCCGTTATGCAGGTCTGCGGTGGCTCTCAGTCTTTCAATGCCGTAAATCAGATGCGCATTCTTGGCCGCTGGATGCGGATGATCACCATCCCGAATCAGTCCTCTGTCGCAAAAGCCTGGCAGGAGTTTGATGAAGATGGACGCATGAAGCCGTCGTCTTATTACGACCGGATCGTGGATGTGATGGAAGAACTGGTGAAATTTACTCTGCTGACCCGAGGTAACTCAGCCTATCTCGTTGATCGCTACAGCGAACGAAAAGAGTCTGCAGAAGAACTTTCCCGGCGGGTTAATCAGAGCAAAATTTGAGGGCTGGTATGAGTGATGTGACAGCATTCAACAACTGCATGAGCGTGTTCTGGCGGCAACATGAAGCCGAACTCTCTCGCTTTCTGACATCAAAGACTGGCGATAGCGAAAAAGCAGCAGACCTTCTGCAAGAGCTATTCCTGCGTGCCCGCGCTCATTCAGACAGTTTCTGCGAGATGGAGAATCCGCGAGCATGGCTATATCGGGCGGCGAGGAATCTGCTGATTGATGAGTACCGCACCACCAGGGAGTTTGTTGAGCTGGAAGAAGTTACCCCATTAACAGACGCATCCCCTGATGCTATCTCAACGCTGGATATTTGCCTGCCTGAAACATTACAGGCTTTATCCGAAGATGATCGGTGGTTGATTGAAGAGTCCGACCTTAACCGGCGGCCCCAGCAGTCTCTGGCTGATGAGCTGGGAATCACGCTTACGGCGTTTAAATCCCGACTGCTTCGGGCCAGAAAGCACCTGAAAGAAACGATGACAGAACTTTGTCAGATTGAGGCGGATGACACGTCTCCCGTCTGCTGCCACAAAAAAATGAATTAATCGCGCATCTTTTTCTCACCACCTTCGTTTACCTCAGTGTAAAGCCAAATGACTAAACACTGAGGTAAACAGTCCATGTCAAATATTGAGATCTTTGAAGCAGCAGGCTGCTGCGCAGCCAGTAGCGTTGTGGTCAGCGACGAAGCCGTAGAATGGAACGCCAGCGCCGAATGGGCGAAAAAAAATGGCGTTGATATTCAGCGCTACAGCCTTGCGAAGAATCCGCAGCAGTTCCTGAATGCGCCTGTCATTAAAGAGTTCCTGAACACATCAGGGATGGAATCCCTCCCTGTCACCTTACTTGACGGCAAGCTGGTAATGGCAGGCAAACTACCGACTCGTGAAGATATCGCCCGTTGGGCAGGTATTCCGCTTACTCAGGACTGGAGTGAAGACAGCGCAAAACCACACTGCTGCAGCATTCCACGTATGCCTTAATTCCAGAGGAGCTATCACTGATGAATATGCCATTTTTAAAAGACATTCCCCCGTTCATCTTCTTCACCGGTAAAGGTGGAGTGGGTAAGACATCCCTGGCCTGTGCTACCGCGGTATGGCTGGCCGATCAGGGTAAGAGAACGCTTCTGGTGAGTACCGATCCGGCTTCCAATGTCGGCCAGGTATTTAGCCAGACTATCGGCCACCGAATCACTGATATCAGTACTGTAGAAAATCTTGCCGCGATGGAAGTTGATCCGATGGCTGCAGCACAGGCTTATCGTGACCGCGTGCTCGACCCGGTTCGCGGGCTGATGCCAGCCGATGTGGTCAGCAGCATTGAAGAGCAGCTCTCTGGCTCATGCACCACGGAAATAGCTGCGTTTGATGAGTTTACTGGTCTGCTGACCAATCATGAGCTGCGGGAAAAATATGACCATATTGTATTTGATACCGCGCCAACCGGTCACACCATCCGCATGCTTGAATTACCGGGTGCCTGGAGCGGTTATCTGGAAGCGAACCCCGATGCTGCCGCTAACCTCGGGCCGCTGGTAGGGCTGGAGAAACAACAGCACCAGTACTCCGATGCGGTTAAAGCGCTGTCTGATGCAGCTCTCACACGCTTAGTTCTGGTTGCCCGTGCCCAGGCTTCAACACTGAAAGAAGTCTCTCATACGCATGATGAGCTGTCTGCTATCGGTTTGCAGCATCAGCACCTTGCCATCAATGGTGTTCTGCCGCCGTTTGCAGGTGAGAATGATCCACTGGCGCAAAGCATTCTGGCACGGGAAGAAAAAGCATTACAGGCAATGCCTGATAATCTGGCCAATCTTCCCCGCTCGCAGCTGTATCTGAAGCCATTTAATCTGGTCGGTCTGGAAGCCCTGCGGGAGCTATTTACCCAGAGCAAAGCCGCACCGGCTCTCCCTGCTACCACGTTGAATGTTCTGGATTTACCGAAATTGTCTTCACTGGTTGATGAACTGAGCCAAACTGGCAATGGGCTGGTCATGACGATGGGTAAAGGCGGTGTAGGTAAAACGACCATTGCAGCGTCAGTCGCGGTATCGCTGGCGAAACGTGGTCATAAGGTCCACCTGACTACATCCGATCCGGCAGCACATCTGTCTTACACACTGGATGGCTCGCTGCCCAATCTTCAGGTCAGCCGTATCGACCCTAAGGTAGAGACAGAACGTTATCGCCGCTTTGTCCTGGAAAATCAGGGCAAAGGATTAGATGCAGAAGGGCTGGCGGTGCTTGAGGAAGACCTCCGCTCACCATGCACTGAAGAGATCGCCGTCTTCCAGGCATTCTCTCGGATCATCAAAGAAGCAGACGACCATTTTGTCATTATGGATACAGCCCCAACAGGTCACACGCTTCTGCTACTGGATGCAACAGGAGCCTATCACCGGGAAATGGTGCGCCAGATGGGGCAAACGCATGACAATTTGTTGACACCAATGATGCTATTGCAGGACCCTGAGAAGACGAAGGTGATTATCGTGACCCTTGCCGAAACGACACCTGTACTGGAAGCAGCAAACCTGCAGCAGGATTTGCGTCGGGCTGAAATTGAACCATGGGCATGGGTAATCAATAGCAGTCTGGCTGCTGCGAAACCGTCCTCACCGTTCCTCGTAACCCGAGCCAGTCGCGAACTGCCTCTGATAAATGACGTTACAGAGCAGTTTGCAGAGCGTATTGCATTAACACCGCTGCAGAATGAAGAACCAGTGGGTGCAGCTCTGCTGGCAAAAATGGCAGGCTAAAAGATGGGGCTGCGGCCCCATTTCCTGCAGTCAAACTTTTACTTATACAGGCTATAAGTTTAAGTATTTAACCTTCTGTCGCGAATTCCGGTAGCTTGTAAAGCATCATTACTGGAGTAACACGATGCACATTATTAATGCTGAAGAACAGCACATTACCGCGATACGCAATATCTATGCTCACCATGTTCTGCATGGTACAGGTAGCTTCGAAACCGAACCTCCGGATACGCAGGAAATGCTTAACCGACTAAGGAGCATTCAGTCTCGGGGATTTCCTTGGTATGTCGCTCTGCATGGCGATACGGTCATCGGCTACTGTTATATTTCCCGTTACCGCGAACGCCATGCCTATCGGTTTACAGTTGAAAATTCGATATATATTGATCCGACTTATCAGCGCCAGGGCGTCGGAAAAGCACTGCTCAATCATGCATTAAAATGGGCCGAGTCCCAGGGATATCGTCAGATGATTGCTGTCGTAGGTGACAGCGCTAACGTTGCTTCTGTTGCGCTGCATATCCGCACAGGATTTACTGAAATAGGCACATTAAAAGACATTGGTTTCAAACATGGCCGCTGGCTTGACACGGTTTTGCTGCAAATGAAACTTGGTGAAGGGAATCGTACTCTGCCAGAAGATTCAGATTTTATGCTCTGAGGCAGGAATAAGGGGGCGTCTGCCCCCTTTATCTTTATTTCAATCGCTTACCTGTTTCATCAACGACTTTCTCGCCGTCTTCCTTAGCAAATGCGCCTTTTTGCGCATCCGGAAGAATATCCAGCACCACTTCGGAAGGGCGGCAAAGGCGCGTTCCCAGCGGTGTCACCACAATCGGACGGTTAATCAGGATCGGATACTGAAGCATAAAATCGATTAACTCATCGTCAGTAAACTTATCTTCAGCAAGCCCCAGTTCTTCATAAGGCTCGACGTTTTTGCGCAGCAAAGCCCGGACTGAAATGCCCATATCTGCAATGAGTTTGACCAGCTCATCGCGTGAAGGTGGATTTTCAAGGTAATGAATAACGGTCGGTTCATTACCACTGTTGCGGATCATCTCCAGCGTATTACGCGACGTGCCGCAGGCCGGGTTGTGATAAATGGTGATGTTGCTCATATCAGTATCTCATTACAAAGTGAAAGAGAGACGTAACGCCAGCGCTGCCAGCGTTACAAACAGCACAGGCAGAGTCATGACGATCCCGGTGCGGAAATAGTATCCCCAGGTAATGGTCATATTCTTCTGTGAAAGGACATGCAGCCAGAGCAGCGTTGCCAGGCTACCTATAGGTGTAATTTTCGGGCCCAGATCGCAGCCAATCACGTTGGCGTAGATCATCGCCTCTTTAATAACGCCAGTTGCAGTGCTTCCATCGATAGAAAGAGCGCCAACCAGCACGGTAGGCATGTTGTTCATGATGGAAGACAGGAAAGCCGTCAGGAAGCCAGTACCCAGCGTCGCAGCCCAGAGTCCTTTATCCGCCAGTACGTTCAGCACTCCTGAAAGGTATTCGGTTAGCCCGGCGTTGCGCAGACCGTAGACCACCAGGTACATCCCCAAGGAGAAGATGACGATTTGCCAGGGTGCGCCACGCAGCACTTTGCCGGTGTTAATGGCATGGCCTCGTTTAGCTACCGCAAACAGGATCACAGCACCAACAGCCGCAATCGCACTAACGGGAATCCCAAGCGGCTCGAGGACGAAAAAACCTACCAACAGAAGAATCAAAACTATCCAGCCGGTGCGGAACGTAGCAGGATCTTTTATTGCTTTTGTCGGAGCTTTCAGGAGCGCCAGGTCGTAAGTCGGTGGAATATCCTTGCGGAAGAACAGATGCAGCATCGCCAGCGTGGCGATAATAGCGGCAATATCAACCGGAACCATCACCGACGCATACTCAGTGAAGCCCAGTCCAAAGAAGTCCGCCGAGACTATATTCACCAGGTTCGACACGATAAGCGGCAGGCTGGCCGTATCGGCAATAAAACCGGCTGCCATGACAAATGCCAGTGTCGTACCTTTGCTGAACCCTAATGCCAGCAGCATGGCGATGACTATCGGCGTCAGAATAAGTGCCGCACCATCGTTGGCAAACAGTGCCGCCACCGCCGCACCGAGCAGAACGATATACGTAAAGAGCAAACGTCCACGACCGTTACCCCATCGGGAAACGTGCAGCGCTGCCCATTCGAAAAAGCCGGATTCATCAAGCAGCAGGCTGATAATAATTACGGCAATAAAGGTCGCCGTCGCGTTCCAGACGATATTCCACACCACCGGAATATCCCCCACATGCACAACGCCAGATATCAGAGCCAGTCCCGCGCCCAGCATTGCACTCCAGCCGATCCCTAATCCCTTTGGTTGCCAGATAACCAAAACAATGGTCAGGACAAAAATAGCGCCTGCCAGTAACATAAAACCTCCTGACAGGGCGACTTTGCCGCCCTGTATATGCAAAAAAATTAACTCATAAACTCTCTGAGCTTTTCAATACCAGCTGGCTCTGACGTCAGCACCGGAACAAGCGCTATACGGTTAGCGTACTGATTCTTAACAGTCTCAATCTGAGGCTGTTCCTGACGAGCACGCTGGCAAAGCAACGGAGAACGCGTATCCGCAATGGAAAGGCTGTTATTGATAATCCAGCCCCACGGATGAATCCCCGCTCTTTCAAGGTCAGCCTGCAGGTTTGCCGCTTCCAGCACCGGTGTGGTTTCAGGAAGCGTAACCAGCAGAACTTTGGTTCTATCCGGATCCTGAAGCTGCATCATTGGGGTAGTAAAATGACCTTTACTCCCCATTTTTTTGGCAATCTCTCGGTGGTAAGCCCCGGTCGCATCCAGCAGCAACAGCGTATGTCCCGTAGGGGCAGTATCCATGACCACAAACCGTTTACCCGCTTCACGAATCACCCTGGAAAAGGCCTGAAACACGGCAATTTCTTCAGTACAGGGAGAGCGTAAATCCTCTTCCAGTAGCCGTTTCCCTGCTTCGTCCAGATCTCTTCCCTTCGTCTCAAGAACATGCTGGCGATAGCGTTCGGTTTCATCGTGAGGGTTGATGCGGCTGACCTGCAGGTTTTTGAGGCTGCCGTTCAGCGTTGTACTCAGGTGCGCAGCAGGATCAGAGGTCGTAAGATGCACGTCAAATCCCATGTCTGCCAGCCTGACGGCTATAGCCGCAGCCATCGTGGTTTTCCCTACACCACCTTTTCCCATCAGCATAATCAGGCCGTGTTCACTGCGAGCGATATCATCGACCAGGCCAGAGAGTGATAAGTTTTCAGGCGTGTACAGGATGTTCGTTACCGGGAGCGGTAATGTCTCAGAACGGATATCCAGCAGTCCCTTCAATGCTGAAACACCAACCATATTGACTGGCTGTAGTAATAGGGTATCTGTCGGCAACTCAGATAACCCGGAAGGAAGATTTGCCAGCGCCTCCTGCTCTCGTTGCCATATCGCAGCGGCCAGGGCGTCATGTTCAGCTTCGGCTTTAGGCAGCACACCATTAATGACGAGATACTGATTTTTAAGGCCAATGGCTGACAGTTCTTCATGAGTGCGGGCAACTTCCTGCAATGTGGATTTTTGCAATCGCGCGACCAGCACCAGGCGAGTACGTTCAGGATCGGATAATGCCTCAACTGCATGAGCATATTGCTCGCGTTGCTTTTCCAGCCCGGCCATTGGGCCAAGACAGGAAGCACCATCCGGGTTACTTTCGATGAAGCTGCTCCAGGCTCCGGGAAGCTGAAGAAGGCGAATAGTGTGGCCCGTTGGGGCAGTATCAAAAATGATGTGATCGAAGCGGGTCAGCAGAGAAGCGTCTGTCAATAAGCCGGTGAACTCATCAAACGCCGCAATCTCAGTGGTACAGGCTCCTGAAAGCTGTTCACTGATGCTGTTAACAACGTCATCAGGCAAAAGACCTTTAATAGGGTCAACGATTCTGGCGCGGTATTGCTGGGCGGCGTCCTGCGGATCAATCTCCAGTGCGGAAAGTCCATGAACTGCTGTCACAGGGCGAATCGTGTTACCGATAGCCTGATCGAATACCTGACCGACATTGGAGGCTGGGTCGGTACTGACAAGCAAAACCCGCTTACCCTGTTCGGCAAGGCGAATAGCCGTCGCGCAGGAAATGGAAGTTTTTCCTACACCTCCCTTGCCAGTAAAAAACAGGTAAGGCGGGATATTCTGTAAGAATTTCATATGTCCTCCTGACATACTCAGCAACAGGAAGTATTACCACCACAGCAACTGATGGGAGCTAGCCCTACCTTCTCCAGCGGAATACCGAACCAGCGAGCCAGCTCGGCGCGTTTTGGGTATCGCCCTGCCATCACCGTTTCGCCGTCCAACAGCAGTAACGGAAGCCCTTCTGCACCAGATGCTTCGAGGAATGCTTTCGCTTTCTCATTCTGAACAAAACTCATGGGCTGCTGCGCCAGGTTGTAACGTTCAACCTGTACGCCACGTCCTTTCAGCCACTGCACATCAGCAGAAAAATCAACCAGAACCTGATCGACATCTGAGCCACATACGCCGGTACTGCAGCACATTGCCGGGTCAAACACCGTTAACGTTTTCATTCTGAATACCTCACATTCGAAAAATCATATATATTAAGGCAAATTTTTTAGATACAAACAGCCTTACCGCTGCCAGAGCAGTTTGCTGATGCCAGCTTACGGGCGATGGCTTGCACGTCGTCCTGTTGGCTTAACCAGGCCAGCTCAATTACTTGAGCAGCCCAGGAAGGAATTTGCGGAGAAAGGCGGTAATGAACCCACTTGCCCTGTTTGCGATCCAGCAATAGTCCACTTTCCCGGAGCATTGCCAGATGGCGGGAGATCTTGGGCTGAGACTGTTCCAATGCAGTGCAGAGATCACACACGCACAGCTCCCCCATCTCCCTGAGCAGCAACACGATACCCAAACGGGTTTCATCGGAGAGGTATTTGAAGAGTTGTAGGGTAGTTAGTTTCATCAGTACTCCTTCTCATTTGGTAACAGGATACGCTCTGGGAATTTAAAATCAATAACACATGTGGAAAATCAGATGTATTGATGGCCGGTGACGCAATGGTCACGAATACCAGACGCTTTCTTTAACTCAATTAGCCTTAAACGCAAGAACTCAGAGCATACAAATCACTCATATTTAAACGCTTTCTTTAAAGCTGCATCAACTAAAAATCGGCTGATTAAATGCGCAATGGATAGAATTTCAGACGGTATTCAACTGGGCTGAGACCGTTAAATTTAAGGCTGATTCGCCGGGTGTTGTAGTACCGAATGTAATCCTCAATAGCATCCTTAAGTTCATCTATATCCTTAAATTTACCGAGGTAAAAGCATTCTGATTTTAAAGTCCCGAAAAAGCATTCTGCACAGGCGTTATCCAGGCAGTTACCTTTGCGGGACATACTTTGCGTGACGCCAAAATCGCGGAGCTGATACTGGTACCATCGATGACGGTACTGCCAGCCCTGATCTGAATGAAGAACTGGCTTGCTGTTTGGATCCATTCTGGCAAATGCCTTAATCAACATCTCATCAATCATCGGCATGGTTGGGCGTTCTGAAATACTGTAGGAAATAACTTCGTTATTGAAGAGGTCGATGATGGGAGAAAGATAGAGTTTCCGGCCATTTACAGCGAATTCAGTGACATCGGTGACCCATTTTTCATTGGGCCGGCTGGCTTTGAAGTTTCGTTGCAGGATATTGTCAGCAGCGCGCCCATGTTCACCCCGCCATGAACTGTAACACTTAACTCTTATCGCAGCTTTGAGACGAAGCACATTCATCAGACGTTGAACCACTTTGTGGTTCAACGCTCCTCCCTCTCTTCTGAGCGCCAGTGCTATCCGCCGATAACCATAGCGGCCCTGGTTCTCATCATAGATCTCTTTGATTCTGCATTTCACTTCATCGTATTTTCCCGGAGAGCGGAGTGCTTTCAGGTGATAGTAAAACGTACTCCTGGGTATCTGAGCTATCTGCAAAAGCTGCTCGAACGAATAGTGCTGCCTCAGTTCGTCGATAATTCTGACCTTATCCCTTATCGAACTAAGGCTTTCAACTTTTTTAAATAAAGTATCCGTAATTCCAGGCGGCGGACTTTTTGTTCAAGGTCCTGAATACGTTTATCTTTCGAACGCTCCAGTGCTGCCTCAAGCGCAACAGGATCATCAATCATATGAAGTGCCCTTTTTTTGCCAATACGGAGAGAACGAAGCCCTTCCTCTCCATGTTCGCTGAAGACCTTCATCCACTTCCCAACAGAGGCCGAACCCGCGACGTTAAATTTCGCTGCAGCCTGCGTCTGGGAAATCTGCCCCGTCAGTACAGCCTTTACGGCTTCGACTCTGATATCGGGAGCGATTGATACGCCCTTATCCCTGGGCTTCAGACCTTCTTCTCCATAAGCATCATAGGCTGCAACCCATATTCTTACCTGGGTTCTGGGAACTTTAAAGCGAGCTGAAGTTAAACGATAGCCTTCATCGGTAGCGAAATAGTGCATAACCACTTCGAGGCGCTGTTGAAAGGTGTACTTACGTCTGGACATGGGACTCTCCAATTTGAGAGTCCAACTAAATGGGTGCAGTGCATGGGTTAATGAAAATTAACTACGGGGCTTTCTGCTTTCTGCCACACAACACGGTAACAAACCACCTTCACGTCATGAGGCAAAAAGCCTCAAGCGCCACCGCCAGTATACCTTACCCGCTGCCATACTGACCAGGCATCGCGCCATCATCGTTCTGATTTGCCGCGAAAATACCCGGGTCTGCTCTCAAGCTCCCGCTCGATCAGCTCGTCGGCAAACAAGGGCGCAATCCTGTTGATGCGGCGAACCAGATTCCGGTGGCGGGCGGCGGCTTTCCGCTCGTCGCTCCAGCGCTTAATCTGCCTCTCGTCCAGAAAATCCACGCATACCGCATATCCCGCGCCCGCCACCCAGCAAGACATCACTTCTTCAGGTGCCGCCTGCCCTGCCTCCACGACAACGGAAACCAGCTCCTGTGGACCCGGGCAGGGCCTGTGCGGCAGTTTCCAGCGCAGGGAATAGCGCCACTTCATCCGTGGCTCCGGTGTGTCAGCTTGTTCGGGACCTGCCAGCGTTCTGCCTGACGCACAGACTCCGGCGTCTCTCTCACAATGAAGCTGATTTCATGCATGACACCATACAGCGGCTCCCCGGCATCCCGCAGCCAGTCCAGAGAGGCCAGCGAGGCATATCGCGATCGCCAGTGCCAGAAGGCAGGGGCAAGCTCACGCGCGTCAAACTCACCGGCCCACCGGCGGTACCAGCTGATGACCGTTTCCGGTGACTGGAAATTCAGCTCCGTGACGGCCTGTCCCAGCAGGTTCTGCCGTAATCGCCAGTGATGCACCATTGCGCGTTCTTCCCGACGCATCTTACGGGTAAAGGCGAGGCTGCTGCGCTGTTTCCGGCGCTCAGTCCGGCTGTGCTGCACCTCGGGGAACAGTTCGGCCTGAACATCAACCGGCAGCGGCAGCGGGCAGCACTCCCCGTGACTGGCAATCAGTGCATCGAGCGCCTCTTCCACCTGTTTAAGACTGCTCAGACGATGTTTCGGGTCCCAGTTCAGGCCGGGAATGCGCTGCGCCACGGTCGTGTTCATACGGCTGTTCCCGGTCAGCAGGCGCAGGAAAGTACGCACGTGTGGCGCTGCAGACAGACGAGCACCGCGCTGGCGGGCATTCTCCACGGTCATGATGGCCTGCAGCGCAGCCTGCCGGGCAGGCTGCAGGGTGACAAGGGAACGGGACGAAGGGATCATTGTGCGCCCTCCTGTTCCAGCGTACTGATGATACTGGCGCAGGAATATCCGTCAGGATCGAGACACGCTATCAATGCCAGCGTGTGGGAGATCAACTCCGGGTTAAATGCTTCCATGCTGCGAACAACAGAGAACGGCTGGCCACCACGTGTCACAAAGACGATCATCCAGCGCTCACTCAACTCTCCGGGGCTGCAGACAGCGACATCAAAATGGCAATGGGCCGGAGAAAAGCGGATCTGAACCGGGAAAAAACCGCCAAACTCACTGCGATATTCACCGTTCACGGACCAGCCTGACGGCAGATGCAGAACACGCATCACAGCATGGGTCAGCTCACGGCGAAAATCTTCACCGGCAGCGCGGTAATCTTCCAGCTCGTCGATGGACATGGTTTTCAGGACGTCCAGAGTCAGTAACGTTTTCATTTTCAGTCTCCTTATCGCCGCCCCGCAGGGCGGCGTCTCCGTTATCAGGCAGCGTGTGAAGTCGGTTCGTCAGTGTCCGGGGCAGCATGTGCATCGTCCGGCTTTGCGGCATCCGGGGACTGCATCCAGCCCGGTACCCAGCGGGAGCCGGAGAGCGATTGTTCCGCATGGCTGGCAGCATCACCCTTCTTCATTTTTTCGGCATCCGAGGCGGCTCCGGTCAGCCCGGCCTCCTTCAGCGCCGCCACAATCTGGGCCTTGCTGAGCAGCCCGAGGAAGTTATCCGCTGTCGGCTGCCACCAGTCGCGCAGATGAAATCCCAGCGCCGCCTCCACGCCATCGAGGTCACTGCGGCGGGTATGTCCACATTCACGGGTCTGGACACCGTCTACGGAACAGGCAGTACAGAAGGCCATCAGCGACATCAGGGTCTGTCCGTCGAGGGTAAAGAAGGTGGTGAAATCTTTCTGCCACCCCTCCGGCAGCAGGGCTTCCAGACGGGCTTTCTCCTGCATCAGATACCGCCATGCCTGACCTTCCTCTCCGGTCGGGGCTTCACTGGTCAGGCCGCTGTGATGCACCTCAAGGCGCAGGACGAACGGATGCCGGGTGGTGGTGCAGTAGTCAAACACGCAACTGCACAGCCGCCAGACCATCAGGGCCACGGCTTTCTGTGGCTGCTTAACCAGTTCGGCCTGAACCGCCAGTGTCCTTTCTGAAGACATTTTTTTCAGCAACGGCATGCTGATGCCTTCTGCCGCATCAGGGATACTGCGGGTGACCAAATGTACGGCAGCCTGATCGCCACCGTGTTCCCCGACGTCAGAGACCGCCGTCTGGATCTTCTTCTGGACACCACGCTGGACGCAAAGCTCACCGTCATACAGACTGACCACCACGCCACAGGCCGCTTTCTGCTCCGGTGTCCACGCCCGAACTGACGCCGCATTTTCAATCTCATCAATCAGCACCTGAATCGTGGCTTCATCCTCAAAGGTTTCCGTTGCCTCCAGCGTGGCGTACAGTTCATCAAGACGCTGCAGCTCCTCAGCGCTGAATTCCCCCTCCGGCGCCGGCAGCACCAGATAATGCTCGCGGTCATCGCCGTAGTTTCTGACGGAGCCCTCACGAGCCAGTGACCATGACCAGCCTTCCTGTTGTTCGATGGCCAGCGCAGCCGCCGCCAGCTTCTCCTGAACCAGACGCTCAACCAGTACCCCGTCAGCCGTTCCGTCTCCCTCCTGGGCGCTGAACAGATCCTCACGCACCACGCCCCCGGCGGCCTCATACGCTTCACGACCGATAAACACGAAGCGGGAGTGGGTTACGGCGATTTCCGTATCCGTGATGGCCCGCTTCAGCAGGTGAGCGGGTGTGCTGCCGTATGAGGTTTTCACCTGGTCATACACCTGCACCTGACGTGCCGGGTCGCTCTCCAGACTCAGGGCCTGACACTGCTCCACGTCGAGTTTGTCCTCTGCCAGCAGGGTGATCAGTTCCGGGGCGAGGTTTGCCAGCTTCAGCATCCGCTGAACGTGACGGGCACTGTAGCCCAGCAGGTCCCCGATTTTAGCCGGGGTTTTCCCCTCTTCTGACAGGGTGCGGAACCCGCTGATTTGCTCTGCCGGATGCATGGCCACCCGCTGGTTGTTCTCGACCATCGAGGCAACCATCGCCAGGTCGTCACTGACACGCTTGGCAACAACGAGATACCCGGCATCGATGCGCTGCTCGCTGAGCAACTGTTGCAGGGCGGCAAGACGGCGGCCACCTGCAGCCACACCTGACATACCGTCCGGCAGCGAGTGAACCACCAGATTCTGGATCAGGCCGATCGCCATGATGGAGTCAGCCATCTCCCGGACACTGTCAGCCGGATAGGGGATCGTGCGAACGTTCAGCGGGGATTTGACCAGCGCCGACAGCGGCACCATCTCAACCTGAGCAGCCTCAAGCGCGGCTTTCAGGGCGGCGGATTCGGCAGGGTTCACCGATTTTTTGCTGGTTTTAACCGGCGCTTTTGCTTTAGACTCGGTCACTGACATAATTGATTTCTCTCCGATATTGGTTAATGTCTGCCGGGCAGACCCATCTGCCCGGCACCTATTACGGCTTATTGCGTTTTGCGTACTCCGTAGTCCCGGATATAGCGGTTCATCAGGTCCTCGCCGCCCTGTTCAAAATTCCAGATGCGCCAGACCATGCTGCTATCATCCAGATGACGGACGACAAGACGAAAATGGGTCCTCTGGTCATCTTCAATCGCCACATTCTGATACTGCGCGGCGACAACATGAGCATGTCTGCGGGTAAACGTGCCATCCGGCAGGGATTCAAGCGGGGACAAAACGTTATGGTCCATGTGTTTCTCCTTTTCTGCCCCGCCTGAACGGGGCGTCTTCATCATGGTTTAAAAGGGCGCGTCGTCATCCATTGGTGGGAAATCATCCGGGAGTGGATGAGGCGGTTGCTGAGACGGATCCGCATCCTGACGGCCTTTCTTACCGCCCTTCGCTTTCGGGGATTTAGCCGAGGCCTGAGCAGGTTGTGCCGGGGCGGCAGGACTCTGCGGCTGCGCGGCGCTCTCAGGCACACCGGATTCACGGCGGCCGCCGAGCATCTGCAGGGTGCCGTTCTGGCCGACCAGCACCTCGGTGACGTAGCGCGTGACTCCGGCATCGTCCTGCCAGTTACGGGTGCGCAGCTGGCCCTCGATGTAGACCTGCGCGCCTTTACGCAGGTATTCGCCCGCCACTTCCGCGAGCTTGCCGAAGATCACCACACGGTGCCACTCGGTGTTTTCGCGCATCTCTCCCGTCTGCTTGTCACGCCATGTTTCAGACGTGGCCAGCGTCAGATTGGCCACTGCGCCCCCGTTGGGCATGTAACGCACGTCCGGGTCCTGTCCCAGATGTCCGACCAGAATGACTTTGTTAACGCCACGTGCTGCCATGATGAATCTCCTTACTCTGTTGTTTTGTCTTTAAAAACCATCACCCGTTGAGTTGCCGGGGCCGCGGTTTTGACTTTGTGCGGGGACCTGCTGAACCTGCCCCCTGGTTGTTACCTTCACCCGTTTGAGAGCCGTTCGCCGCAAGGGCAAAGACGCCACGGCCTGACGCATCTGTCCGGGGCAGGACACAAAAGTTTTTGCGGTTCCATGCAAAAAGTTTTGTGGACTGTTCATTACACCCTGGACAGCCAATGCGACAGGTTGTGGCTATGTCAGCCCGGGCGAATGGACTCAAACGGGTGATTCGGGTACCAGGGGAAAGGAGCAGGCATCCGCCGCAACGACGGAACGCGCGGGCGCGAAACGGCGTTGCCCTGCAGAGTGCCGGCAGTCCTTCGCCGGCACGGTGAAAGCGGCGCGACCGTTTCGGTCGCAGCAAGCGCTGCCGTTGACCTCAGACATCAGACACTAGCCGGCAGGCCCGAAACCGCGTAGCGGATTCGGCGGAGCTTACCGCGTCTTTTCGCGGTTAGCGCAGTGTGGCTCGACGACTGAACCGCACCAGCGGGTCAGGAGCCGAAGGTGGCCCCGGTGCAGATTGTGTGAAAAGAAAGTTAAACAGAGGAAGAGCTGCAGCAAGATGGAGAGTACCGGTCAGGTAAGGTCTGGTCTGGTCTGGTCTGGTCAGGACTGAGACTCGCCCTTCTCTTTTCTGTACTGAACAACGCCGTACCAGGCCGAAGCCAGGAAAGCAAAAACGGTGATCAGCACGCGTAATTCGTCACCCGGCTCCTTCCCCTTCAGCATCAGCGTTATGATGATGCCGGCAACGATAATCCACGCCATGCCACTCCAGAGGCGCAGCTTATCCGCCACGACATTAATCAGGATAAAAGCAACGGCCAGGATCCCCCCCCACAGAGCCGGTACCGGCTGAAACGGAATAAAAAACAGGTTAATACCGGTTAAAAGCGTCACGGCTGCAAACATCAGAGACATACGCATAAAATTTCCTCCCTGGACACACTGACGATAAGAATCACTTCTGCTGCTCATCTCCGGGTTTATTATATTCGGGCGCATTTGCGCGCGGCAGCTGCTGACTGTTCAGCCGATGTACGCGGAGCCGTTCACGGAAATACTGGCGAAGGTGTTCAGGCTGTTCCCGTTCAACAAGTTCCGGCATGACGGGCTTGTTCATGCGTTCCTGCCAGGCAACGGCAGCGGCCACCTTATCGACGGCAACGTTGTCCTGCTCCTCTTTTGGAAAAGAGGCGATATTCCACTTTGACATATGCATCACCGGTCTGCTTTACAGGAATATATCCCTGATAATACGCGTATTCCCGGGCAACGGCGACTGACAACGGAGAGGAGAGTGCGCGGCGCCGGAGGCGCGGCGATGTATCTCTCCGGCAGGCGCAGCCTGCCAGGGTTTTGCGCGCGGGCTGACAGGTGCCCTCCGGCCCGGACGCCTGTCATCGAGCTTACTGATTACTGCCCTTTACCGCCCTGTAAGATGAAGTGCCCGCCAATGTGGACGGCACACTGGCAGGTCATGTAATAGCAGATTTCATCCATCACTTGGGCGGTGGTCAGTTTCCGCTGACCGGCATCGCGGCGGCGGGCATTCATCAGGGCTTTGTACTGTCGCAGGATATCGCGGCTTTGTGGTGCAAGTTTCATGTGCTTTCTCCTTAACCGGCGGGCTTCCCCGCCGGATAGTAATCAGTTGCTGAATACATAGCCTTCATGGAAGACATAGCCGCTGCTGAACAGATCCCGCGCGTAAGCCTCATAATCGAAATAGACGCGCAGGAATTCAGGCACCTCGTTTAACAGGCCGTGATCCTCCACAAAGCCATAAGCAAAATCCTCCTCGCTTTCAGCCTCGCCACAATACGCATCATCAAAGGCGTCATAGTCACACTCGCCGGTATATTCCGCCCAGGCCACAAACGCGGCGGCGCGTCCTTCGTCCTGCGCCTGCCGGAATGCCTCGATAAACGCCCACTTAACAGAGGATTCAGAGGCAAACTGAGACGGGATCCCTTCCCAGTCCTGAAACATAAACTCGGGGTCATCCTCTGCGGCATGCAACGCCCGGCAGGCGTCATAAAATTCGTCTTCGTCGTCGAAATCGGTTAAATCAAACCATTTGCCAAAAATACTGCCGCCGTTGTACTGGTGATATGTGCCCACGTAGACGGCCGGAACGGTTACTGATGAATTCATTTTTTCGTCTCCCTGCGGGGCGGCATGGCCGCCCCGGTCGTTAATCAGTCCAGCGCGGCGTAAATGGCACTGCATTCCGGGTGAAAGGTAATGTGATTCCAGAGCTGGGCATCACGCAGCATATAAAGGCGGGTCAGGGCCGGATTACTGCTGTCATGATTTGCCGCCAGACGACGGTTAACGGCCAGCGATGTCAGAATAATGCCCGCCGCGTCGGCGCTCACAATGCGGTCAAACCAGCTTTCCGTGCTGACCAGATGAACCCGGCCACAATCGGGCATCATGTAACCGCCACCCTCCGGTAAGCGGATGTAATGCCAGAATTCGACTTCATATTCGGGCATCCATTTTTTGGCCAGTGCATACACCTGCAATTCTGCGAGCATAAAATCAGCGCCGAACATGTAGGGCATAAAAGACAGGCGGTCACACTCTTCAACATTCAGGACGGGGCGTGTTGTCACATACTGCATGGTAAAACCTCCGTAATCACATGGACTGCGGCACCGGGTTGTGCCGTGCCGACACGTCAGCCCGGCGGAAAGCGGAAGATGCAGGGGCGACACCGGAGGCCGCAGCGCAGATAAAGCGCGAAGCGGGTCTGGACGGTTTTCGAGCGAAACCTGAGCGAGAAAACGACGGGAAGAACGGCGAGCATCATAAAAAAACTGCGACCGGGTGAGGATGGCGGCGTCAGCGCACCCTTGCATCTGCAGCGGCCGGGCTATAGTGAAGGCACGGCACAGTCCGCACACGGTACAGCGATAACTGAGGGTTGTTTTCACTCAAAAGGCCCGGAAACCGGGCCGGGTAGATGCTGAGCCGACAAGGTGACATCCTTATCGCACCGGACCTCCTGCGCCAGCTGGCTGACAAGGGAGAGGTCCCCTTCTCCCCTGACATTCTGGCCCGTAACATCAGAGATCTGAAGGCTCGGGCCTCTCTGACCACGTCACTTAAAGCCCGGCGATCAAACCGACGGCGGACCGGATCGTCTCTGAAACGCAGCAGACCAGTGATAACCCCTGCGCCCTCAATGGTTTCCTGCCGCTCGTTAACCAGGATGAGCAGAACCAGGCAGAATCGTCTACCTGGATGGGGTCAGTTAAATTGATACTTGTTTTGTACAGAGACTACTGCATTGCGGCCTGACCGCTTTGCTACGTAGAGAAATTCATCTGCGCGTCTGAGTAACGCATTAATATCTTCACCGAAATATTGGGAAGACGCCACTCCTGCTGATAATGTCAAATGTCCCACAAAGGGAAAAATAGTGGTTTCAGTTTGCTTTCGGATACGCTCTGCAATATCAATTACTTCATCAGATTTTTTTTCAGGTATAACGATTACAAACTCTTCACCGCCAAATCGACAGATAAAGTCGTTTTCCCGGCATATTTCCTTCAAAAGAGTCGCAAGCTCTTGCAGCACCTTATCTCCAGCATCATGCCCGAATCGGTCATTTACTTGTTTAAAGTGATCTATATCAATTGCAATAATGTTTACTTGCTTTCCTGAGGAAATGGACTCATACATTTTCTCAAAACCGCGTCTGTTGTAGAGCCCTGTAAGTGGATCTTTTATCGCCTGCTCGCTGAAGGCTTTGAGTTTCGTCTGTGTTGATATTAAATTTTGTTTTACCGCCTCTTTGAGTTCCTGAGCTTCATAGTACCAACCCTTGATATTTTGTAGTACAGAAGGATCGCTACGCTGGCTACTACCAGCCTTTACAGCATTTGCCAGCCGCTCCAGGGGGGTAGCGACTAGTGTACCAAGATATATCATTAAAATAGCGACAAAAAATACGACGAGGGTAATGAATCCAACGATCTTTTTTACCGAATGGTTGACTAACGCATCGACCTCCTTTTCACTTCCGGAAATCCAGATACTCCAGTCAGTTTGTCTTAGTCGTGCAAACCCAGCGACATAATCCCTATTATTATTAGCTAAACTGAGCTTACCACTTTGCGAGGAGTTAAGTTGATAATGAATTTCAGGGGAAATATTTTCAACAGTACCCACTGTATCAGGATCATGACTAAACACCACCACACCATTGCCATCAACTATTTTTATGTCAGTCTCTGGGGGATAAAAATGCTGACTTAAAATATCACTTAATATACTATGTTTTTTTAAATAAATTGTCCCGCCCATATACCCAAGATAAACCCCATGTTCAGAAAAAATAGGTTGTGAAAGAAAAACAACATAATTTCCGGAAGCCGAAATAAACGGCTCAGAAATGGAAGCTACCTGATTTTTTACAGCTCTGATACTGGCATCTGAAGTCAGTATCTTTCCAACTAAACCCAGACTTTCAGGCGAGGTTGCTCTTACAACCCTCTCGCTGTTAACAATGACAACTGAATTAAAAAAGCCAGACTGTAGCCTCAAACGATCCGCCTCACGTACTAGTTCGTCGGAAGCTGAAAGATCGTGGATCTGCCCAGAACTCCACCTCAGCTCACTTTGCGCAATCGTCAGGTACCGATCTGTAGTGTCGGCCAGCTTACGAGCGTATGCGATGTTATTCTGAACCGTACTTTCTTCTATGCTGTCTCTCTGAAACACAATCATTATGCATAACAGCATGGTTCCGGTAAGCACTACAGCGCCTGTAGAAAGGGCTGTAATGAGAGTACGAAGACGAATTTTGTAGTTATTCATGTGTTAAGATGATTGTTGTCAGCCTTTAACCGTCTACCACCTTTGCATGACCAGTATCTTTTTTCAATAACGGTATAAATTAAAAGTCTGGTTGTTTTCTGATTCTCATTGCCCAGCCTCAGTCTTAGCTATGAAAGGAGGCCTCAACATTACAAGTGGAAGCTAAGAGAATTCTCCCATAGCCACAAGCACATAGGGCAGCATTGTGCTTGTGGGGAGTCATATTTTCTGCTTATTTGATACTCTGTAGAGCTGGCGTAACACTGATACTTATCCAGTATGTTATTAATACAGTACAGCTGCACAAAGCCGCTACGAGCGAAAAGTGGTCTTTTGCTAATTTAAAAAAAAAGATAATTGGTATGCTTTGACTGGCCGTCCTACGAAAACCTCACAACAGGAAAGATAAGATGAAACAGGTCAGGATTTATACACTCAAAGATACACAGTCAGCAGAAATTTATTTTCACAGACACTGGCCCCGGCACATGGTCTCCCTTCCCGCTTTTAATATATATGTAAATCATGTCTATCTGGGGAATGAATGTCAGGTTATTGCAACAGTGACTTATCAGAAAGAGGCTGATATACAGGCTATAAATCAGAAGTACATGAACAGCGATGCGTTCATGTCTGACATGGAAGGTTTCGACATGTCTTCTATCCTCCGGGTGGATGAAATCAGCATTAAAGAAGCACTTTTCTGAAACTACGACTTTCTTAGCCTGATGCAGGGAGATTCTTCACAATCAGTGAAATGAATAAACAAGAATTAACCTGCAATAAACGCGGGCGTAAGGCAAAACATCCACCAGTTCCGCTATTCGCTTTGAGTTCAATTTATGGATGTAATATACTTATTGGACCGCTCTGCGGATGATTCATAATCTGGCGTTTTTCTGAGCCTTTCGTTGAGCTGTCGGGTAACACAGATAAGTCTTTGCTGGCTGTGAGAAACAGAGATCGTAACGCGATTGTCGCGATTAAAGGTCCAGACCAAAGGGAGGGCACGTGTAAAGCAAAGCCTGCGTCCTCTACATCGTCGCTTTAACAGCAGTCCGTCATATGGCAGGCCGTTAGATATCTCGTTCTGAGCATTACCGACGCTCAGGTTTGTCACTCGCCACAGAAATACCAACATACATACCGATACCCCACATAAGCTGTGAAAGCACAAATATACACTGAGATATATCAACAATCAGCAAAGGAAGAAGAGCAACCGTCACGATCAATATCAGGCGGCTACCGAACTTCCGGCGCACAGGCTCAGCGGCGTCAACCGGGACTCCTGTATATCGCAGAACATGCCTTAAACTCGCGTTCATAACCACTCCACTCAAAACAAATACTCTGTACTTCAGTATATTACACTTTGCTAGATAACGGTTCTCCTGACATGACAAGATCCTTATGGATTTTAGTGACAGTATCAACGGTACTCTTTTGTCATGTGTAGGATTTCTGTGTTGTTGTAGCTTATGAGCGAAAGCAGAAGTCCAGGTTGACAGCCCCAGCCAGTGCCCATGGTGAAATCTGATATATCTCACCAGTCAAAGGTGATTCATGCCAGTAAAAAACACTGAACGCACGTAGACACCCCAAATGTAAGCTGACATCTCTTTATTTCTGACTTATAATTTTTAGAAGGTGATGGCGTTCCACCTTTCCCAACCGCCCCGTCCGGGGCTGATGACGCCTGATATGACTCTTGATTTTCAGGAGGTATGTCAGGTCGTCCCTAAATCCCATCGACCTGTCTGCTTCCCTTAACGGGGATATTCTTTTGATTAATGTATTTGGTCACCTTAATCCTGACAGCGACGCTGTCTGCACCGCTACCGTGACGGCGGGCTGGCTCAACCGGTGTAACCGTCCTGCCCGAGCCTGGCGGCCTGGTGAAGTGAACCCTGAGACACACTATATTTTTGAAGCTGCCACGCTAACCCTACCGCCCTTGCTTGATATCTCACTGAAAGATGAACCTGTATGGCTGGTCGATTTTACCGAACCGGCTCAGGGGCCTGCTGACCTTTTTCAGAGCAATATCATCGGAATTATCGATCATCACCGGCTGGGCGGTCTGATCACCCAATTGCCGCCAGAGGTCTGGATAAAACCGGCAGGCAGCAGCGCGACAGTACTCTGGCTACTGATGGATACAGAAATGCGCCGTACGATGCCCCCGGCCCACGCTATCCTGCTTCTTGGCGCGTTGCTCAGCGACACCGTTAATCTGTGCTCTCCCACCACAACACAAGACGATATCCGTTCCGCCACTGAACTCTGCGTCCTTTCAGGGGTAAAACGCACGGCTTTTGCCCGAGGGCTCCTGACAGCTAAAACCGATATCACCGGAATGTCTGCAGAGCAGCTTCTGCATAAAGACCTTAAAGCCTTTTCGCTCGCCGGTATGAATGTTCGTATAGCGCAACTGGAGGTCAGTTCACCTGACCAAGTCACCCCTCTGCTGGATGAATTGCAAAGTGCGATGGTGCAGTTGGCAGTCATGACGGAAGCCGGGCTTATCGTGCTGATGGTCACTGATATTCATACATGCTGTTCTTCACTCTATTTTGCCGGGCCGGAGGGTATCAGCGCGGCTCCATGTTTCGTAACGGGTATGGTAAGCCGGAAGAAACAGCTTCTGCCCTGGCTCGAACACCATCTCAGTCAAAGCCGGAGATAGCCATGAAAATCTACACACATGCACTTGTTCTTGTTCAGGGGAAAGAGGATGGCGTCCCTCTTCTCGCACTGGCGACAACACTGTCCAGTATGCTGCAAATGAAAATCACCATTGCTCATATCTGTAACGACTACCGGGAGATGAACTACATATCGGACAGTCTGATGAACGATGCCGTATCGAAGGAGGTTGTCCTGGCGAAGGCGCTGCTCAGCGAGCTGACATCGTCTGTAGCTGAGCAGGTTAATGCGAGAGAACTGGTCACCATGCGGCGATTCGAAGATGTACAGAAATGTATCAACGATACCGGCGCGGACCTGGTGATAGCTGGCCACCGGAACCGTTTTATGGGAGCACTGACGTCCCGTTCGGCTGAATACGTTAACCACCTGAACGTAGACGTTTTGATTAAACATATTCATGACTGAGCTACAGGAGAACTGTATGAATTTTCTACTTGAAAAAGTCACCGCCCGCGAAATTCTTGACTCCCGCGGTAATCCCACTGTTGAGGTGGATGCTTTTACTTCTGACGGGCAGATGGCGCGAGCGTCGGTACCGTCCGGTGCCAGTACTGGCTCAAGAGAGGCAACGGAGCGCCGCGATGGGGATACAGGTCGCTTCAGCGGGAAAGGGGTCCGTGATGCCATTAAGGCCGTGGAGACAGAAATCTACGACGCAGTCAGGGGAACCGATGTGCGGGAGCAGCGGCGCCTGGATAATCTGATGCGGGAACTGGACGGCACGGAGACTAAAAGCCGGCTCGGTGCTAATGCTATTCTGGGTGTTTCGCTGGCGGTGGCCAGACTGGCTTCTCAGGTCACCCGTCAGCCACTTTACCGCTATCTCGGCGGACTCAATGCCAGTCTTTTGCCGGTTCCGTGCATGAATATTATTAATGGTGGAGTTCATGCCCGTGGTCAGGGAGCCGATTTTCAGGAATTTATGATAGCGCCGCACGGTGCATCATCGCTGACAGAGGCCATTCGTCAGGGCAGTGAGGTCTATCAGGCTTTGCGCCAGATCCTTCTGTCCCGGAACCTCTCCGCTGCGGTGGGTGATGAAGGGGGATTTGCCCCGGCCGTATCTTCGAACCGGGATCCTCTGGAATTCATTGTTCAGGCCATTGAGAAAGCCGGCTACCGTCCAGGGGAAGATATCAGCATCTGTATGGACCCCGCATCCAGCGAATTTTACCGCGACGGGAAATATCACCTACGTACCGAAAACAGCGCCCTGAGCTCAGAAGAGATGACGGATTATTATGGTGAACTGATGAGCCAGTTCCCGATTGTCCTGCTTGAAGACGGTCTTGCCGAGGATGACTGGACCGGGTGGAAATATCTGCATAATACACTTGGCGGACGAGCGGAGCTGGTCGGTGACGACCTTTTCGTCACGAATGTGAAGTATATCCAACGAGGTATTGAAGAAAACCTTGCCAGTGCAGCGCTTATCAAACTCAATCAGATTGGTACGCTGAGCGAGACATTTGATGCGGTTTCACTGTGTCATGAAAACGGATGGGGTGCCTTTATTTCGCACCGCAGCGGTGAAACCATAGATACATTTATCGCTGATATGACAGTGGCGTTGCGTGCAGGGCATCTGAAAACCGGCGCACCTTGTCGTGGTGAACGCATTGAAAAATACAATCAGCTTATGCGCATTGAGCAGGAACTGGGTAGTGACGCGCGTTATGCAGGTATTAAGGCATTTGTTCGCCGTGGATGATCGAAATCATCACGGCATCTGAGGTGCGTATGCCGGCTGAATCCGGCATACATCCTGCTTCAGAATTTATATTCACCTTGTATGGGGAGATTCTCGTTGAGTCAGTTATTGGCAATTATGATTGGTGGCGCCACTGGTTGTGTCATCCGCTGGTTTTTGGGGATTAAGCTCAACAGTTTTTACCCCTCAATTCCGCCAGGGACGCTTATGGTTAACCTAATGGGGGCTTTTATCATCGGTGCCGCAATGGCATATTTTATGCGCCACCCCCAACTTGATCCTGCATGGAAACTGTTCATCGTCACTGGGTTGTGTGGCGGGCTGACCACCTTTTCAACATTCTCTGTGGAAGTCTTCTCATTACTGCAGACGGGAAATTATTTATCGGCGCTCACATCTGTATTGGTTCACGTCGTGGGATCACTGCTTATGACAGCGGCGGGATTTTATCTGATAATGTTACTCATATGAATGTTACAGCACAACCATAGTCGGATATAACGCGACTGGCAGGCTTTATGTACGCTGTTCAATGCCCGCTTCTGGAATAGTGCGGGTATTATTATTTTGATTCACATTGAGCATCGGAACTTAGGTTTGACAATGATTGAATAACTAAAGTAGGGAGTTAGACTGACATATATTACAGGAGTACCATTGTCCACCGATGTTCTCTTATCGTCAAAAGCCGGCGGTGCTGGCTTCATATCCTAGTGCTGCCAGACGTACATCTGCCATTAATTAAATATCTGCCACTCCATAAGATGTAGAAATTCTGCTTCTCTCTCTGTCCACTACTCACTAGCCATACAATGTAATTTGAGATATTCAGGAACACGATCAACCAATCGATTCAGCACACATCTATCATGTTCAGGGTCTGTCTCAGAAATGACTCAATGATTAATAGATGTGCTCAGCATTAATTTTCTCCAAAACAACAGGATGTGTGAGTAAGAAGGTCTTGGGTATAGCTCCGGTACTGACGGTGCAGATGGGACCGTGGTCCCAGGCAGCATTCCGGCGCTGACGGTAAAGGTGGGACCGTGGTCCCAGAGGCAGCATTCCGGCGCTGACCGGGAAGTTGGGACCGTGGTCCCAGGCAGCATTCCGGCGCTAACCGGGAAGTTGGGACCGTGGTCCCAGGCAGCATTCCGGTACTGACGGTAAAGGTGGGACCATGGTCCCTGGCAGCATTCCGGTACTGACGGTAAAGGTGGGACCGTGGTCCCAGGCAGCATTCCGGCGCTGACCGGGAAGTTGGGACCGTGGTCCCAGGCAGCATTCCGGCGCTGACCGGGAAGTTGGGACCGTGGTCCCAGGCAGCATTCCGGCGCTGACCGGGAAGTTGGGACCGTGGTCCCAGAGGCAGCATTCCGGCGCTGACCGGGAAGTTGGGACCGTGGTCCCAGGCAGCATTCCGGCGCTGACCGGGAAGTTGGGACCGTGGTCCCAGAGGCAGCATTCCGGCGCTGACCGGGAAGTTGGGACCGTGGTCCCAGGCAGCATTCCGGTACTGACGGTAAAGGTGGGACCGTGGTCCCAGGCAGCATTCCGGCGCTGACCGGGAAGTTGGGACCGTGGTCCCAGGCAGCATTCCGGCGCTGACCGGGAAGTTGGGACCGTGGTCCCAGGCAGCATTCCGGCGCTGACCGGGAAGTTGGGACCGTGGTCCCAGAGGCAGCATTCCGGCGCTGACGGTAAAGGTGAGACCGTGGTCCCAGACTGACAGGATGAAGGCCAGTTCTGATTTACTGGCCTGAGAAAAAAACTAAAGAGATGGGGTAAAATACAGGAAACAGGCAGAAGGATAAGGCGTGTCCATTTCAGGACTTAGGCTCTTCAAGCGCCTTGAGAATGGCTTCGATCTTCTCAATGCATTCCGCAGGAAGCCGGGACCTGTCAAGGTTCAGGACCACTTTATCGCCTCTGTATAATGCTGTTGCCCCCGGAGCAAACTGATGACGTGAGCTCAGATTCACTCTTGATGCAGGAGACTTTTTCAGTACCGATGTTAAAAGACTTATGACCTCTTCTGCTTCAAAGATTACACCCGCTTTCTTCTGATCGTGGAGAGTTGCGGCCTGCTGCTTCAGTAATTCTTCTTTATCTGCAAAAGCTTTCTGAAGGGCTTCACCTGAGCGGGCAGACAGTTCACCAGGATGAGAGAAAAGGGCGACAACGGATTTCGGGAGTCTGGCCGTATTGATACAGCGAGTAATTATCTTACGAGAGATGTTTTCCGCATCGGCAAGTGCAGAAATATTTCCGGCAAACTCATTCTGGAGACGGTTTGCATAACGCTGACCACGCTCATAAGCACTCGTAGGGCGATAATCGTTGCCCAGTCTGGACAATGCCGACATCTGCTCATCGTCCAGTTCACCGACCAGAATACGATAATCACTTTCTGTCAGGATAGCGGCCTTGCGTCGACGGCTGCCATCTGCAATTTCAATGATATCGGAAACCCGACGGCCAAAAGCCGGAGTCTGCTGACCGGTCAGTAAAAATGAAGGAATGAGATCATCCAGGGCATCTTCGGTCAGTAGTTCCTGATCGCGCTCGTTACCTGACCATACCCGGGAAGCGGTTTCAACAATATCTCCCCGGAGCACCTCCAGGGTAAACTTCACTTCCCGACCACACACCGGTAACGTAATTGCATTGCCACGAGCCATAGCCCCTACACGAGCAATTAACGAATCCACCATCGGTGCAGCTGGCGCTGACGTGTCTTCAGCTGCCTGAGTATTTGCTGTATGTCTTGGAATGACAGGTGCACGCTTCATTATCTAATCTCCCAGCGTGGTTTAATCAGACGATCAAATATTTCATTACAAACAGGTTCCCAGATTGAAAGAGCATTTCGCCATGCGCCGGTCGAAGAACGTTGATCAATAGCCTGTTCGAAAACGGTTCTCATGCGGATCTGGCCTTTACCAACTTCATCGGTTTCACGTACCACATTTTTCAGGACCATGCTTCCCCATGCATCGCGAATTTGTTCTTCCATCCACGGTGACTGCGAACCATTGTTATTACTGTATTTGGTAAGCAGAATACGGACATCCGGCTCAAAGCCTTTAAGATCCACATTCCTGAGCAGATCACGAAGCATATCGAAAAACTGCAGTGCAGAAGTGTAATCGAACAGCTCTGCCGGGGTGGGAACAATCAGCACATCAGCAGCGCATACGACATTAATCGTGCCAATACCGAGGTTCGGTGCGCTGTCGATAACAATCACGTCATAGTCATGAGCAACCGTTTCAATGGCAAGACGGAGCATCAGGTGCGGGTCAGTGGGCAGTTTTCCTTCATCAAATTTGCCCATTAGCTCAGTTTCAATGCGATGAAGTGCCAGGCAGGACGGAATGATATCAAGGCCAGGCCAGCAGGTGGGTTTTATCGCATAACTGGCGTCATCCTTTTCACCAAGATAAAAGGGCAGGAGAGTATCTTCCGCATGTATATGAAGATCGGGCACCCATCCGTGATACATCGAAGCTGTGCCCTGAGGATCATTACCCTCGACAAGCAGAACGCGTAACCCTTTCAGGGCCAGGTCCTGAGCCAGGTGAACAGAAACGGAGGTTTTGTAAACCCCCCCTTTATGAGCGGCAACCCCGATCACTGGTGGGAAAGCATCTTCGGCACGGCGCAGTCGTGTACCGAACACATCCCGCATATGATTGATTTGTTCGATGGTATAACCAACGCGTTGTTCAACTCTGCCACGGGTTTCCATATCCGGGTGGGGCAACCGGCCGGCTTTCTCTGCATCCCTGATTGCCTGAGAAGAAACGCCAACCAGATCCGCCGCTTCACCTATTCTCCAGCGGCGTGTGATCTTCCTGGCTTCCGGACTGTCGTCATTAAACTGCGCAATGGCAATAGCCTTCGTCATTTCATGTCCAGCAGTAATGCACTGGTTAAGTGTGTCCATCAGTCCCATTCTGAGCATCCTTTAATCATCGCTTTGCATTATTTTATTAAATCTTGGAATTTTTTGCAAAGCAACAATAAAATCGCAAAGTCATATGAAAATTGCAAAGCTGACGGTGATGAAGGCAATAAACCGGAGAAGAGGGAGTAAATCACATACCGTAGTAAATATTTCTCACTGCCGCTCGCCGCAGTAAGCGATCTCACTACGTGAGATCGCGGCGAGGAAGCGGAAAAGTACAGAGGCTGCACAAAGCACTAACGCTACGATGCCAGCTATTTCTCCGGATCAGTCTCTCTTCATGAAATTGACTGTGATATGTAAAAAATTGACTATGGTATGAAACTGAAAGCCGGAGACTGGTTAACAACAAAAGAAGATCCTACATATCGCAGTCAATATTTAATGTTGAATCAGGGAGCGTTACTCACGTGGTACTCAGAAAATCTTTGTAGGACCCAGAATGTAGTGTGGAAGCATATGGTCGGGGATAAGCGTTATTCATTGCTTCGATCCAGTAATTGATCCCAAAGAGATCATATTGAGATCCTAAAGAGATCCCCGGATCGCTGCAGCAGGCGCCGTGACTGGCCTGAACGTCATACTGGATCGACTATGGAATGTAAAATGTTGACTGCTGTATGCAAAATCTAATACTGTGATATGCAACGGTATTTACTGAGGTATGTATATCCGTTGACTGCGATACGTATAACGACATTCTTTTGTGGATAACCGTTGAGGATCAAGATGACGAGCGAAAATAACAGCTTACCTCTCAATCTTCAGGAAGTGGACAAGACAACCGGTGAAGTTGTTAAGCTGGATGTCAACAGTACCAGTACTGTGCAGCCGGTAGCGCTCATGAGGCTCGGTCTCTTCGTTCCAACCCTGAAATCAACCTCCAGGAGTAAGGCGAACCGGAAAAACGTCACAGATGCCACTGAGGAGCTTGTACAACTGTCCATTGCTAAAAGCGAAGGGTACACCGACGTTAAGATCACCGGCTCGCGTCTTGATATGGACACGGATTTTAAAGTCTGGCTCGGCATCATTCGCTCGATGTCAGAGTATGGGGTAAAAAGTGACACCCTGGAACTGTCGTTCGTTGAATTCGTTAAGATGTGTGGATTTGACTCCCGGCGCTCAAACAAGAAAATGCGCGATCGCATCAGTAATTCTCTGTTTAAACTCGCCTCGGTTACTCTGAAATTCCAGAGCGAGACGAAAGGATGGACCACCCATCTGGTGCAGTCAGCCTATTATGACATCAACGAGGATATCGTGGAGATCAAGGCTGAACCCAAGCTCTTTGAGCTTTACCACATGGACAGGCGGGTACTGCTTCGGCTGAAAGCGATTGACGCCCTGCAGCGGAAGGAATCGGCCCAGGCACTGTATACCTACATCGAGAGCCTTCCCCAGAATCCCGCGCCTATCTCCATGAAACGTATGCGGGACAGGCTGAATCTCACCTCAAATGTCTATACGCAGAACCACACGGTCCGAAAGGCGATGGAGCAGCTGCGGGATATCGGCTATCTGGATTACACCGAGTTTAAACGTGGCCGGGCGACTTACTTCAGTGTGCATTATCGCAATCCCAAACTCATCAGTGGGACGGTGAAGGTACCGCGCAGGGAGGAAGAGGAGCAGGCGCCGGAGCAGAATTATGACGAAGTCATTAAGGCACTGAAGGCTGCAGGCATCGATCCTCAGAAACTTGCTGAAGCGCTCTCGGCGATGAAGCCGGAAAATTGACTGCGATACGCATTACCATGACTGCCGTATGCATAAGCGATTAGTTATTGACTGTGATATGCATCACGCATACCACAGTCAATATTCGCTCTCTTTCCTGCATGTGAATAACGGACAATATTGACTGAAGTATGTTATTTCTGGCCAGAGTATGCTGATATTGACTGCGGTATGTAAGTTTGACGGGGATGTTACCCGGCCAGCTGAGTACTCTCCATATGACTGCATCCCACAGTCAATATTTGAGTACATCCCCGGTCCGCACTGAATGAAACTGCTCAGCAAAGCATTGATCCCCGTATTGCCGCTAAAACCAGTCCTCCGAAGTTCGCTAATCCTGTCGTACCCGCGGTCCGCCTGCAATCGTAAAGAGAAAGCCCATGGCTGTCAGAACCGCCCCGGGACGCAGTCACTGACGATATGTTCGTACTGAATAACGACCAGGCTTGCCGGGTTTGAAAGGCCCCTCAGGTATTTACACTGTAACCTGCTCGCTCAGGACTCCTGCTGATATCCGGATCACAGTAATTTTTATTGTCTGCGGTATGAAGATGTCAGTTGATCACCTGAAGACCGGGCCTGCTTAATGCGGATGATGTCATGGTGCGATATGAAGGTGAGGGGGGACTGGATGCGGTATTAGCCCAGACCCGAACAGAAATGATGTCCGGGTCATACCGGATAAGCGTCACGCTTATGCGTCCGGCACGTTGAGCCTCACCCGGGAGCGGAGCGAGTCCTTTCACGTAGCGGCAAAAGCTCCGGCCGCCTGCCCGACAATCTCAGCCGGCGGGTGGCAGGGAACGAAGGATCTCCGCAGCATCTCGACCGTCACCGGTAAAGGGAACGGCCAGGGTGGCTGCCATGTCCAGCGCAAATACCCGGGTATAGACTTCCATCGAGCGCGGATCCTTATGCCCGGCCAGCGCCTGGATGACCTTCCTGGGCTGCCGGTGATAAAGCATGTGCATGATATAGCTGTGCCGGAAAGTATGCGGCGTTACCGGAATCGAAAAATGCACGCCGTCAGCTTCAGCCCGCTTCACCGCCTGTTTCAGCCAGTTGCGCATTGTCTCATCCGTGACCGGCCATAACGGCTCACGCCGGCGGGGGCGGGTGGTGACCATCCAGCTTTCCATCTGACGCACAAAACTGGCATCCGTCAGCGGTACCAGACGCACTTCATCTTTTGGCGGCCGGCCACGACGTGCCCGCACTTTTTCCGACAGCACCCGAACAAAAGGGCGCAGACCATCCAGGTCGAACGATTCCGGGGTGAGCGTCCGGGCTTCACCGATACGGATCCCGGTATTCCACATGGTGGCGAACAACATGTGGTGACGCTGGTCAGGCATATACCAGAGGAGGGCGCTCACTTCCGGCGCCAGGAGGTAAGCCGGCGTGGCACCTGTTGAGGTGGCCATCCGCCGGAGTGCCACTGCGGTCGCAAAATCAACGCCCGGGGCGATCGGCAGCAGGGAGACGCGTTCTGGTGAATTCTGCAGGGGAATGATGCTGTTCATGAGTTATTTTTCACGTAGCGCACGCACTGTTTATGGATACAGGTATTTTGCACCTGACGGGCCGATCCTGCCATGACAATAAATCGCAGCGCGCGGATCCTTTTGTTGTCTTATCCCGCATTATTGCGGGTAAAACCAAATACGTAAAGGATCCTTTTTCTGCTCAGATCCTCCATGAAGCCAGTAATGACGCGGGTTGATGGCTGTTTTACGGTTTTTGGGAGAATTGGGGTAATGCCAGGACAAACAGGTTAGAACCAAAAAGGGAAGAGAACAGAGAAGGAGAGGATGCGCTACGTGAATTCTGACCTGGTACACCCCTGTAACCCTGCTAGAATTCGCGTAACGCTTGTATAAGTTTACAACAGAAGAGAGAAAGACATTTTCTGAACATGAAATCTATAAGTTAAATAGATTTAGGAAATTTCTTCATTTATGCTCTGTTATTCTTAAAGAAAAGATTAGAACAATCTATTTGTAATAGCCCCCGTTTAAACCGGACACTTCATCAATAAGGCATAGGCATAGACCTATGTTTAAGGAGTGTCTTGTGCAAAGAATCGAAGTGATCACTGGCGAGCAGAAGCGACGCCGTTATACTGCCGAAGAAAAGTCCCGTTTTGTTGCGCTGTCCATGCAGCCAGGCTATTCCGTTTCTCTGGTTGCCCGGCAATATGGCATTACACCCAGCCTGCTTTTTAAATGGAAACGACTTATGAACGATGGTGGTCAATCTGCGATCGCTGCTGGCGATGAAGTTGTCAGTGTTGCTGAAGTTAAGACGCTGGAAAAAAAGGTAAAACAACTTGAGCAGATGCTCTGGCGTAAAACGATGGAAGCCGAAATCCTCCGCGACGCGCTGGAGATAGCGCAGTCAAAAAAGTTGATATCGCGCATGCCATTGCTGCCACTGTACGATATCCCCTAATCCGGATAACGCAGGCACTACGGGTGTCACGGTCTAATCTTTATGAACGCCTGAGTGGTCAGCGACTGCCCCGGGTTACGCGTTACAGTAAAGACGCTGATGAGGAATTACTGCCATTAATCAGACAGATATGCAGCCAGCGTTCGACAAATGGCTATCGCAGGGTAACCGCGCATCTGAATCGTAAGCTAAAGGAAGACAGTCGCCGGGTAAATCCAAAGCGGGTATACCGGATCATGAAACTCAATAATCTGTTGCTGGCAAAATCGGGTCAGGAGAAAAAACACCGTAACCATACCGGTAATGTGATCACGCTGAAACCGGATACCCGGTGGTGCTCTGACGGCTTTGAAATCCGCTGTTGGAACCGGGAAGTAGTCCGAGTAGTGTTCAGCCTGGACTGCTGTGATCGGGAGGCTATCTGCTGGAGTGCCACCACAGGGGGCATCAGCAGTGTGATGGTACAGGACCTGCTGACAGAAAGTCTGGAGAAGCGGTTCGGTAACACACTGATGGTTCCACATCCTGTTGAATGGCTGACCGATAACGGCAGTTGCTACATAGCCGATGCCACACGCACGTTCGCCAGTTCACTGGGGTTCATAGTGTGTACCACGCCAGTACGTAGCCCGGAAAGTAATGGCATGGCAGAATCGTTCGTGAAGACGTTCAAACGGGATTACGTCTACGTAAATGACTTACCGGATGCGGTATCAGTGATGGAAAAACTGGCAGAATGGATGGAGGATTATAATCACCTGCATCCACACAAAGGGTTGAACATGAGGTCCCCACGCGAATATCGCGATGCCGTGTTAGCAGTTAATTAGTCGTGTCCGTTTTAGCAGGGGCAACTCCACTATTCCAGAAGTTTGCTTCGATACTACTGACTTGAATGCTAAGTGTAGGGTGGAAAGAATATATCTTAAGAGGAAAGCAGAACAACAAGTGGATACTCACTCTAGTAATACCAGTAGTCTCTCATAACAAACGTGACTTATTTCACGATTTTTGTAAATATTTATTTATTTCAAAGTTATAAGAAACTTAGTATACTGTTATTTAGCACCTAGAAAAATCATTGTAGGAGCTAATAGTGCTCTCTGATATATCCATATGAATTCATGACTTAGCCAACCGGAGGGGAACATGATTTTTACAATTGTAAACATGATTTCGTTCAGGCGAGAGGATGGATTAATGTGGAATAATCAGTTCCCTGATAGAAGAGTGTCCTTCACCACAATTCCAAATCGACTCTTTTCTTATTTACTAGAACATACAGATAAAATAGTAAGCCGTGAAGAATTACTAGATAATATATGGACTACATACGGTTTGGAACCATCAAATAACTCTGTTAATCAGTATATATCACTGATCCGTAGTTCATTGAATGAACTTGGCTGTGATCAAGAAATTATTAAAACCATCCCTCGCACAGGGTTTTACATATCAGGAGAACTGATATCTTTTGAACATGGTTCAAATATAAAGAATGACACTATAGGCAATACAAATCAAAACCTTGAAAAGGCCTCTGGTAATACATATAAAATTAACTCTCCTTTTTTGTATTTAAGTCTTTTTATATCTATATTATTAGTCTTACAACCAGTCTTTACTTATTTAGGTGTTTTTGACTATAACTTCCCAAAGTCAATATTATTCAAAATTGGAAATGTAGGAAAATGCTCCGTTTACTCACTCAACTACACCTCTCCGGATACAGCTGTAGCTAAAGTAAAACTTGCAAAAGTAATTGCAGATGCTCACGCTCCATGTGTAAATAGTGGGTTGTATATCTTTCACCCAAGCGTACATTATGTTTACCATGAGTCAGGTCGAGTTTTCATTACACGGTGTTTAAACGACGATAAAAATTTGTCTAATTTTTCATTCTGTAAGGCAGTTTATGTTTTCAATAAATAAAAGGATAGGGGATTTTATCAGATTAATTTCGATAGTTATTCTCGCAATATGTTTATTTTTTAATTTTGCGATGAATCGTTTTTTCATAACAGCGAAAAGTAAAAATATAAACTGTGAAGCCTTCTTCACTGTGGATAATGGATTTTTGACTATAGGCGTGATGGGTTTCCATATCAATGGAATTAATAATGGGAGAATTAACTTATCTGCTACCATCAAAGATAGGAATGGTATAAAGTATGATTTACTACGCAGCATAAATTTTGATTACAGATATGAAGGAGATGGTTACATCTCCTTCAATAGTACACAGATTAACAAGAGTGCTGGAGATAACGCTCCAGATATATTATTTAGTCAGTCTGTTTTCGACTTTTCTGTAAAAGAAAGGAAGTTAAGAATAACCCAGTTGGGCGATAGCTATCTATTGTGGAATAACTTCTCTCCAGTTATGATCTGTACCCCGATTAATAGATAATAAACTCTATAAAGATGAATTGTGAGTTATGTGAAATGTAAACCTAATATATTAAATAAAATAGTTTATTTTATTTAATAACCCCTGGCATTCTGCATATATAACTGATTGAAGTTTTTTGCACCATAACGCTTTATTGCTTTCATTTTATAGCCGCTGACCGTTTTGATGGATATATGAAGCATATCAGCTATTTCTGAATGCGAGTGACCATCAACCAGTAATTTTAATACCATTTCTTCTTTCTCAGATGACTTTATGAGTTTAGAATAAACATTGTTAATTTTAGTAGCACATTTTCCTTTTGGCTTCGCAGATATTAACATCTTAAGCAAACCTGCCAGCACATCATATTTTATTTTTTTATCTACAACAATATCTGATACTTGTTTAATCTCTGGAGGGCATGTCTTACCCTCTGAAATAAAAGCGATCACGCATATGGAATTACCTTTCCTGCTAAAGTTATGGATCATTTTTATGGTGCCAATTATATCACACGATTCAACATCTATAAAGAACATGTACTCATGCCCTTTATGTTTTTTTCCCTCCGGTTCTGAATTTAAAAAATCAACAACCGTCGAAAAAGTGATTTCGCTCAGGGTGCATTGGTAATTGGTTTTATAAAAGAACATCGACGACTTCCTAACTGTTTCACACTTTTTGTTAGTGAAGTACCAGACGTATAAATACACATTTAATTGTTAATTAATTGAAACAATAGATTACATATTACTGATGTAATCTTTTATTTATCTGGTACTACGTGATTATTAATTGCCAGTTTCAAAACGTATATAAACAAGAGCAAAGCCCGGCAAACTATGTCTCGTCAATCTGAACAATAAGTTACCCAAAAATCACCTGAAAAACATTTTATATTTCATTTTTGTCTATTTATAGATAAATGTGTTAATTTATAATGTTATTTTAAGTTAAAATTCTGTTTGTCCGCGATTTTTTGAAAATGAAGAATACGTTCAAAAAGTAAAACTAAAATCAGGCGGACACCCAAAAATGAATCTGGCTCTTTATAATGAATGGTGTACCTATGAAAATCTGACTGAGAGCCTTATTCAATAGAACTACTAAATCAATCGCGATGCTCTTAGTGCTTATACATGGGCGTAAATAAGATGCCCATACTTTAAGTAACTCTTTATCATATTGCGTTATACATTGATTTAACATGAGACTTTTCTTTTTATTTCATCCGCAAGTCCTATTTTTTTTGTTTTCTTAATGTTTTCGTCCATAACGTATTACAAGAAAAGGATTTTTTTTTGACTCTTTTTTTCTAAAATATTTCTTCCTTTTTTTTTCAATAAAAATTGATTGACGACAATTTTTTGGTGTGAATATACTGATAGCGAGTTACAAAATTAACCTTCAAAACATTATACAAAAGAGTTATTCCCTATAAATACATTTTTTAGAAACCTAATTTGAATATGAACTTTTTTGTCAGTGATTTACATACGCAAAAGTTATTCGCGTTTGAATTTTTTACAAGGATGTAATTTTATGATTATATTAGATTCATACTATCCTTGCTCATTCAGCAAGATTACTTTCAAATCAATAGCTGACTCTTTAAGTATTAAAATGAGTTCTATGGAACACCACAGTGACATCTCGATTTGTTTCGTCGATGGTGATTCTGCGAATACACACTTAGTAATAATGACTATTTACGAATTACGTCAGAGTAAAAAAAATGTCTATACCATAACCTTATTTTCAAAAAGAGAAAATTGCTCGACTGTGGTCAAACATTTTTCTGATCTAGTAGTAGAGAAGATAATTACATATGATGAACTTCAAAGACAAGTTGAGTACATTTTATCTCAAAAGCCAAAAGCATTAGCAGATGATGTTTTTGGTGATATATGGGGTGATTTACTTAAATTTTCGTGCAGAGAGCAACAAGTATTGAACATGCTCTTAAATGGCCATAGTCAAAATGAGATAGCAGAAATACTTAATCTATCTATAAAAACAATTAGCGGCTATAAAATAAAAGCTGTTAAGCGACATGGGGCAAGGAATTTTAATGAACTGTATATATCAAAGCAAAACAATTTTTAGATGCGCCAGTAATAAATTATGGAACTAACTTTATAATTTTTTAAGTATGTTTTTCATAGTGCTTGCCCCAATCATATTAGTTGAAGGGTACAATGTACAATACTGCGTGAAAATTAAATTTTTATAGTAAACTGCATTCTTTTCATTTCTTAATGTAATAATAAAAAGGAGTAAATTATGTTAATCATTAAGTTATTAGAAAAAGCATCTTCAGATTTCAACGCAAAACATAGTTATGGTGACCATGATAGCATTTTTAGCAACTATAAGAGGTTGGCTTTATTAGAAAACGCCGTGATTAATTATGGTGGAGGCATAAAAGAATTGCAACAACGTGTAGATAATGAGATTCTTTCTATTATGCATAAAAAGAAAAGTGATGATGAACTCCTTGAAAAGCTACTCCTTGACCTGAAGGTTTATCTTCGTGATATATCATCACATTTAAATGTTCAATGGTAGTGCATAAGCACTACCATACAAAACAATAAATCCTTGGTTAATCTGATTTTTTTTGAAGTTTTAACTCTAAAGAATTTCTTTCTGATACAGCAATACACCATTTTTAACCTTTATTGAACTAATTAGATATTAGTTGTAGTCAAAGTCATTTTTTCCACTGCGTTGTTTTTTTCTTTCGCATACAATATGACCTTTGGACTGACCCCGCCCCGGTAGACGATCCTGCCCTATAGTTTGAGCATAGCAACTGTCTTTCGAGCGCGGCTACGAAGCATGCTGGTAATACATCGGATCCCATGCTTCATTCTTTTTCAGCATTGCATTCAGGATGGTCAGCAATTTTCTGATGCAGGCCGTCAGTGCAACTTTTTTAGGTTTTCCTGCGGCAACCAGGCGTGTATAGAACTCTTTAATTACAGGGTTGTGCCTCGTCCCAACCAGGGCTGACATATAGAGAGCTGTACGGACTGAAGCTCGCCCTCCGAATACAGTTCGGCGACCGCGCATCGTACCGGAATCCCTGTTTACTGGAGCAACCCCAATAAGGGCACTAATTTCTCGTCGTGACAGTGAGCCAAGTTCTGGGACTTCTGCCAGTAGTACGGCGACTGTCGCAGAGCCAACTCCTTTAACTGCGTTCAGAAGCTCGGATAATTCACTGAAATGCTCCTTGATGTGAATCGCCATTTCACCTTCAATACGCGCCAACTCGCCCTTCAGGGCCGAAATAATTGATCTGATGCTTGCATGGCTCAGAGGATGCGAGGGATGTAATCGGTTTCGTTCGGCTGTAAGCATGATCGTGAGCTGTCTGCGTCTGACCACCATCGCAGCCAGAATCTGCCTGTGGGCATCAGGTAAGGGACGAATGTATCTTTCCCGTTCTGGGTGCTGGTTAATAACTTCCGACATCTGAAGCAATACTCTGGCATCTATACGATCAGTCTTCGCCAGATAGCCCATTGCACGAGCAAAATCTCGAGCCTGGCGGGGATTAATGACGACAACGTCAAACCCTTCTGATTGAAGATAACAAGCCACACATGACTCCAGACCCCCTGTCGCCTCCATGAGGATCAACCTTGTTTCATTTCGCTTTAACTCTCTGAGAACTTGAGTAAAACCGTCAGTTCCATTTGGTACAGTGAACTGGCTGGCAATATTGCTGATTGCAATATCCAGAGTACCTTTTGAAACATCTATGCCTGCACAACGTTGATTTGACACGCTCATCTATACCCCTCCTTGCAAATACGATTTGAAGTTCGGACAACTGTTCGGGCTTCAGATGAACGGCTCAGCCTGTGCGTCAATCGCTATGCTGCGGGCTTTAATAACCCCGGGAGGAATCGGACTACACAGGCCTTGCCAAATCTAAGCCAGATCATAGTAATCCACTTTTGAGATACAAGGAGGAGCGTATGGGCACACCACGATTTACACCTGAATTTAAGGAAGAAGCCGTCCGTCAGATAACGGAACGCGGTTATTCCGTTGCCGAAGTATCTGACCGTCTGGGCGTTTCCGCACACAGTCTCTATAAGTGGTTACGGGCTATTAAACCTGATAACAGCGAGCAGCATGCCCGGGATTTACTGGAAACCAAAAGCGAGATCCTGAAACTACGAGCGCAGCTAAAACGCACCGAAGAAGAACGGGATATCCTGAAAAAGGCCGCGCGGTACTTTGCAAGGGAGCCCGACTGAAGTACCGCTTTATCAATGAACACCGCACTGTATGGGGTGTCATGACGATGTGTCGGGTTTTGTGCGTTGCCCGGGCCGGGTTTTATGCGTGGCTGCATAATCCGGTTTCTGCGCGGGATAAAGATAACCAGCGCCTGCTGACGCTTATCCGCGACTCATATTCCCTGAGCGGAGGCGTATACGGTTACCGGCGGGTTCATGGCGATCTGAACGAAATCGGTGAAACCTGTGGCAAAAACCGGGTGGGTCGTATTATGCAACTGAACCGGATTAAAGCCGTACGCGGCTATAAAGCGCCGCGTCGTATCGCTGGCCGACCTTCAGTGGTTGCCCCTAATCGCGTGCAGCGGCAGTTCACCGTTGTCCGGGCCAATCAGGTCTGGGTCACTGATATAACTTATAGTGTGCCCGGAGTTCAGGGCGAGCATGGAGGCTCAAATGAACCACGAGTCTGTCTGGAATATTGAACCGGTAACTCATGACGAGTAACCCTACAATCCCGCCTGGTGTGACGGCGGAGAACCTGAGCGGCAGTGACCTGCGGCATGCCCGCAGGGTGATGTAACCCGCTGACAACGGGGATTGAGGCGAGATCACTAAGCCGAGAAGATCCTCAAGGTTGAGTACTGAAAGGCTGAAGAACATGAACCCGTTAATCCGCCTCTGTGGGTTGAAAATGTCACCACGGCCTATGTGATCTGACAGGCCGTGCAGAAGGAACTGACACTGATAGATATGCCGTGTCGGTCAAAAGTGTTTTGACATGTAAGCCGAACACCGGGACAGCAGCGCCTAACACGCTCGCGCTGCTGACTTCTGCCAACTTGCGGCAAGCAAGGACAAAGAGTGCGACGGGCAGCCTCCTCAGTATGTCTGAGTCCAGACAGGTGAACCGGGGAAGGTCAGTGTCGGATGTTAAGGGGGCATGGCTCCGATGACGTGCTGACTGGCGGAGCTTCCGTAGTAGTCCGCGATGGGGAAAGCCCATTACATGGCGAAGGGGAGCAGTTTAAATGTGTTTGCGAAGTGGATTAACTGACCCAGTGAGGTGAAGACCTTTGATAATCAGCGAAATGCAACGCAAGCTTGCCGCATGGGCAGCAACTGATCCGTCCCGACGGATTGAACGGCTGCTGCGTCTGATAACGCAACCAGACTGGCTGACTGAAGCTGCTCGGATCACACTTTCATCAAAGGGAGCACATACTCCCGGCATTGATGGAGTGAACAAAGCAAAGCTACAGGCCGGACTGTCTGCTGAGTTGCAAAGACTCAGAGAAGAACTTCTCTCGGGTCACTACCAGCCCCTGCCAGCCAGACGGGTTTATATCCCTAAAAGCAACGGCAAACTGCGGCCTCTGGGCATCCCCACGTTGCGGGATCGTATTGTTCAGCGGGCCATGCTGATGGCAATGGAGCCCATCTGGGAGAGTGATTTTCATACGCTCTCGTATGGCTTCCGGCCTGAACGCAGTGTCCATCACGCGATCCGCACGGTAAAGTTACAGCTCACCGACTGCGGTGAAACACGGGGGCGCTGGGTTATTGAAGGTGACCTGTCCAGCTACTTCGACACCGTACATCACCGACTGCTGATGAAAGCCGTCCGCCGCAGGGTCAGTGACGCCCGCTTTATGAGCCTGTTGTGGAAAACTATCAAGGCCGGGCATGTTGATGTCGGTCTCTTTCGGGCGGCCAGTGAAGGCGTACCACAGGGCGGGGTGATCTCGCCGTTGCTATCGAACATCATGCTGAATGAGTTTGATCAGTATCTGCATAAACGCTACCTGAGTGGAAAAGCCCGAAAGGATCGCTGGTACTGGAATCACAGTATCCAGCGTGGCCGAAGTACTGCGGCCAGAGAAAACTGGCAATGGAAACCCGCGGTAGCGTACTGTCGGTATGCCGATGACTTCGTGCTTATCGTCAAAGGCACTAAAGCGCAGGCGGAAACCCTCAGAGAAGAATGCCGAAGCGTGCTCGAAGGCAGTCTGAAACTCAGGCTGAACATGGATAAGACTAAAATCACCCATGTTGATGACGGCTTCATCTTTTTGGGTCACCGGATCATCCGTAAACGCAGTCGTTACAGCGATATGCGGGTGGTATCGACGATCCCGAAGGAGAAAGCCAGAAACTTCGCCGCGTCACTAACGGCACTGTTATCAGGCAATTACAGTGAAAGCAAAATCGATATGGTTGAGGTGCTCAACCGAAAATTGAAAGGCTGGGCTGCGTTCTATCAGTTCGTTGATTTTAAGGCCAGCGTGTTCAGTTATATCGACCGTGTGGTGTTCTGGAAGCTGGCTCACTGGCTGGCCCGAAAATACCGTAAAGGTATCGCATACCTGATGAGGTGGTGGTGTAAACCACCGAAACCGGGTCAGAGTAAAACGTGGGTTTTATTTGGTAAAACCAACCACGGTAAGCTCAACGGTGAAATCCTGTACCGGCTGGTAGGGCAAGGCAAGAAGCTGTTCCGCTGGCGTCAGCCTGAAGGTAATCCTTACCTGAGGACCGAAGCCAGAAACACCTATACATCGCGCTACACTGAAGTGGCAATGGCGTTCGCCAGTGTTTAAATGGAGAGCCGGATGCACTGAAAGGCGCACGTCCGGTTCGGACAGGAGAGGCAGGGAAATAGTCCGACTACGTCCTGCCTCTTACTCTACTCCGCACCTGGCAGGGCTGGCTGTATCTGGCGGTGGTTATCGATCTCTTCGCCCGTAACGTGGTCGGCTGGTCGATGAAGCCCACTCTCTCACGCGAACTGGCACTCGACGCGCTGATGATGGCGGTCTGGCGCCGAAAACCAGACGGCGAGGTCATCGTACATAGCGATCAAGGTAGTCAGTACGGCAGTGACGACTGGCAGCGCTTCTGCCGGGCCAATAACCTGGCACCGAGCATGAGCCGGCGTGGCAACTGCTGGGATAATGCGGTGGCCGAATCGTTCTTCAGTTCACTGAAAAAAGAACGCATCAGGAAGAGAATATACAAAACCCGGGATCTGGCCCGGGCGGATATCTTCGATTACATTGAAGTGTTCTACAACAGGGCCCGGCGCCACAGTCACCTCGGCGGCGTCAGTCCGGAGGCCTTCGAACAGGCCTCGTCGTGAGGACTGAATTTGTCTACCGGCGAGGGGGCAGTCCAATTCAGCTATTGATTAGATAGCTCAAATCAGAGTGAGTTCCCTCTTAAAGCTCTCCTGTTTGGAACAACTATATAGAGTACAGCACCTCTGTTTCTGGCTGAAATTGTGCTTTGTTATTGATAGGACAGAATATGATTGTGTGGTAATCGTTAACTCGCCGTCTAAAAACGAGCAAATTGATAAAATTGATCGTGAGAATTTTTTTAACTCTATTAGGTTGAATAAAAACCCCAGTGTTCATTGGTTTTAAGATAGATGGATGAAACAAAAAGAATCGTCTGATTTAAGTATTTTTTTTCGTCGTTATTATGGTGCGAAACCCAAGCAATAGTATCACTCTTGGGTAGCAATTGTATGTGTGGTGTGAGTGTTTAACTGCACACTTAACATCTTATTTATTGTAATTAACTTACAGGAACGGATTTCATGAAATTGAAAGCGATTGTATTTTTAGTTGGCTCAACTTTAATGTCGGGTTCTGCTTTTGCCGCAGACGCAGGGCACGGGAAAGTGACCTTTAAAGGCTCTATCATTGACGCGCCTTGCTCTATCTCTCCTCAATCCATCGATCAGACCGTCGATCTGGGTCAAATCTCCAACGTTGCGCTGGTTGATGGCGGTAAATCCACCCCTCGTACTTTTGATATTGCACTGGAGAATTGCGATATTTCGAGCGTAACTAGCGGTGTGCAATTGACTTTCAGCGGTGCAGCGGCTTCTTTTGACACTAACAAAAAAACACTGGGCATCGTAGGTACTGGTGCCGGGGCAGGTGTACAGATTACTAACGGCAGCGGCGAAGTGATTACGTTAGGTAAGGCATCTGCATTCCAAAATATCCAGAACGGTAGTAACACCCTGAGATTCTCTGCTTACCTGGTGGGCAATGGTGGTGCGCTGGACACTATCACTGTCGGTGAGTTCAGTTCTGTAGCGGACTTTACCCTGTCTTATTTGTAATCCGATGTATAACCTGGCGGGGGTTATGCCCCTGCCTGGTTTTTAAATGGATTTGAGCGATTAAGATGGTTCGCTAATCAATGTCGCTGGTTTTTGTAATAGTGCTGGCGTAAATATCTCTGCCCGTTGCAGTCTTTGCCGAAGGGATCTTAAAAATGGCAAAGAAGCATTATTTAAAAGCTTGTGCAATTGATGTTGTGAGCCGTGATCAAGCGATTGATATGAGTGTCTGTCTATCATCCTACTATTACCTGACGGGAAAAGTACCACACACCCTTTTACTATCTGCATGGTTAACTGCGTATTTTAAAGCAAAATGACCACCGTCCAGATTGGCACCATTTTCGTCTTGCTTTTGATGGTCCGAATGAGTAGAGGATTCTTTAATGTGAGTGGGCAGGTCAAAGGTGTTGGGTTGGAAGTGAGGAATCAGAATAACGAGTTAGCTATCCCCAGTAATGCCATTTTACCGAAGAAGTTAATGCTAGGAACTCGCGATTCAATTTATCGGCTTCGTTTGCTTCCTAATCAGCTTCCTTCGTCGGTTCTGCAATATAACAGTCAGATCGCTTTTAAACTGGATTATGAATAACTCTGAATTGATGAGTTGGTTTGCCTTTTTCCCCGGGATGAAGGGTTACTCCTGTGTGGATACAACGAGAAAAACAAGAAAAATGGACATTCATATCCGTATACACTCGATTATCCGCTTTAGCGTATTGAGAGTACTGATTGGTCTTTCTCTTATTGGCAATACCCAAGCGGCAGATCTGGAGTTTAATACCGATATCCTTGATGTCAATGACAAAGCGAATATCGATCTGAGCCAGTTTTCGCGTCCGGGCTATCTGATGCCGGGAGAGTACAGTTTTACAATCTATGTGAATAAACAGACGCTGCCCGAGCAGACGATGTTTTTCTATGCTGACCCTGCAAACCCGAAAAATAGTCTGGCCTGTTTGAGCCCGGAACTGGTCAATCAACTGGGGCTGAAAAAAGCGCAGCAATCTTCGCTCAGTTGGTGGCATCAGGACCAGTGTCTGGTGCTAGAAAGCCTGCCTGGCACAGACCTCAAGGCGGATATGGCCGAGTCTGCGGTGTATATCAATATTCCGCAGGCGTATCTGGAATACAGCGCAGAAAACTGGGATCCACCGACCCGCTGGGAAGAAGGCATTTCCGGGGTGGTGTTGGACTACAACATTAACGCGCAGGTCAGCCAGCAAAAAGGAAACGATTCCGGTACCAGTTATACCGCTGGGGGAAACGGGGTTGCGGGGGCTAACTTATCCGCATGGCGTTTGCGGAGCGACTGGCAAATGCGGCAGGACAAACGCGCAGGGGAGGTGGCAATCAACGAATTTGACTGGTCACGTTTTTATGCCTATCGCGCGATTAAGTCGTTGAACAGCAAGTTGACGGTGGGGGAAGACTATCTGGCTTCCGATATCTTTGACAGCTTCCGCTTCACCGGGATGAGCCTGGCCAGCGACACTAATATGTTACCGCCAAACTTACGAGGTTATTCACCTGAGGTGACTGGCGTGGCCAGAAGTAACGCCACGGTTATTATAAGTCAACAAGGCCGCGTGATTTACCAGACCCAGGTGGCAGCAGGCCCTTTCCGTATTCAGGATCTCAGCGACTCATTGGCTGGAGACCTAGATGTTGAGGTCAAAGAACAGGATGGTTCCACCCAGACCTTTAGCGTCAGTACGGCCAGCGTTCCTTACCTTACTCGCCCTGGTATGGTGCGTTACAAGTTGGCAACCGGCCGTCCAAGCGATTGGCGTCACCATGTTAATGGCGACATGTTTGTCAGCGGCGAGTTCTCCTGGGGCGTCAGCAACGGCTGGTCACTGTATGGTGGTGGGACTGCAGAACAACATTACATCGCTACGGCACTGGGTGTCGGGCGCGATTTACTGATGTTTGGGGCGATGTCGTTTGACGTAACGCGCTCCGTGGCGCATTTGCCGGATGTGGGTGGGGTAAACGAAAGCGGAAAAAACTACAACGGCAACTCGTATCGCCTGAGCTATTCCAAACGCTTTGATACATATAATAGCCAGATATCGTTCGCCGGTTATCGTTTCTCGCAAGAGGGCTTTATGAGTATGTCCGAGTACCTGGCTGCGAGGACGACCGGCATACGGCAATCGAATATGAAAGAGATGTACACTCTTTCCTATAACCAACAGTTTGCCGATCTCGGTCTCAGTGCGTATGTGAACTACTATCACCAAACGTACTGGAATCAGCCGGATAATGATCGTTACAGCCTTTCGTTGGCACGTAACTTTGACATTGGAAAGGTTAAAAACCTCAGCATGAATCTGACGGCGTACCGTAACCACTTCAATGGTGGCAATGATGATGGGATGTATGTGTCGCTGTCACTGCCGTGGGGGAATACAGGCATGCTGAGTGCCAGCGGTGACTGGGACAAAAGTGGCAATAGCCAGCGTGTTGGCTACTATGATCGTATAGATGAACGCAGTAACTATCAGGTGAGCAGTGGCTGGGGACGTTCCGGCGGCCTGGTGAGCGGATTTTATAGCCGTCAAGGGGACCTGGCGCAGGTTAACGCCAACGCAACCTATCAACAGGATCGTTACGCTTCAGCCGGCTTCTCCATGCAAGGAGGCATCACCGCCACTGGGCAAGGTGTTGCTATCCACCGTGGAAACCAGATGGGCGGCACGCGGATTTTTGTTGACACAGATGGTGTAGCTGATATACCGCTGCGCGGAAATGGCGCTATTGTACGCACCAATAGCCGGGGGCAAGCGGTGCTTACGGACACCAACAGTTACTTCCGCAGCGTAGTCAGCGTGGATTTGAATGCACTGCCGGAAAATGCCGAAGTCGCACAGTCAGTGAAGCAAGGGACGTTGACAGAAGGTGCGATCGGATACAGGGCCTTTGATGTCGTAGCTGGGAGCAAAGCGATGGCGATCATTCGTTTGGCAGATAACAGCTATCCGCCGTTTGGTGCCACGATTTTTAACCAACGTAAACAGCAGGTAGGGATTGTGAATGATAACGGCAATGCATACTTGTCTGGGTTAAATCCAGGTGAAACGTTGTCAGTCACTTGGGAAAACAAAACCCAGTGTGAAATTATATTGCCAGCCTCATTATCAGACAAACAAGGCTTGATTGCGAACCTGTTATTACCTTGCAAGTAGTCAAATTAATGATAAAGCCTGCAGTTAGGGCTATATGGAAATCATGGAATAATACCAGCTTATTAGCAGGTGTTTTATAGTGAAGAGATATTAACGTAATGAAAAACATTAAATCCAATATACCTAAGAACCAGGGATTTTATAACAGGGTTTCTATGATGCTGGTTTCCAGCGTCTTGGGTATGACCTGTCTCAGCTCAGCACAGGCCGCGATCGCGCTTGACCGTACTCGTGCCATTATTTCTGGTAATGAAAAATCCATCAGTCTGAATATTAGCAACGAAAACAAGCAACTGCCTTACTTGGCGCAGGGATGGATTGAAAATGACAAAGGGGAAAAGATCACCTCCCCTTTTACCGTATTACCGCCCGTACAGCGTATTGAACCAGGGGCTAGAAGTCAGGTAAAAATCCAGGTGCTTCCGGATGTGGCTAACCTGCCAAAGGATAGAGAGTCGGTATTCTATTTCAATCTGAGAGAGATACCGCCAAAAAGTGATAAGCCGAATACCTTACAAATTGCGCTGCAAACCCGTATCAAGCTGTTCTATAGGCCAGACGCGATTGTGCCAACCCGGGAGCAAATGGCTAACCCGTGGCAAGAGAATCTGACCTTAATCAAAGAAGGGGATCAGTATAAAGTCAACAACCCGACGCCGTATAACGTCATTCTAGTGGATGCCATGCCGAAGAAAGACGGCAAAACGGTAGCCGGTTTTGAACCGATTATGATTGCGCCGAAAAGTAGCCAGCCACTGCGTGTGAGCGCCAGCGCATTGGGGAACAGCCCGGTGCTGACCTATATCAATGACTACGGCGGTCGTCCAACCCTGTCTTTCAACTGCCAAGCCAATCAGTGCCAGGTTGTGACTGCAAAGAAGTGATGGCGCTACAAAGATAATTAAACCTCTTGTGCGACACAGGGATGAACATGAACGGTAATTTTAGCTATTGGCAAGCTGCGGTGGTACTGATTCTACTCTCCCCGTTGGCACAGGCAACCGAACTCGACAAAGTAGAAAGCTGGTATGTAGGCGGTGCGCACGGAGTGTTACAGGTGCAGGGGGCGTTAACTGTAAGCGCATGCCGTCTGGATATGTCCTCGGCCTTACAGACTGTGGATCTGGGTAATGTGGATACGGGGAAGTTGCAGCAGGTTGGCAAACAGGGCATGCCAATTGCAGTGCAGTTGCGGCTGGAGGATTGTTTTATTAGTGAGAGCCGTAATCATGAGCAATTGGGCAATCAGTTGTGGAGCCCAAATATGCCAGCTATGAGGCTCCGTTTTGTGGCCCCGGCTACCGCTGAAAATCCTCTACTGATAGCGGTTTCTGGTGCCAAAGGGCTCGGATTGTTGATAAGCGATCACCGTAATGTCCCCATTACTCCGGGGGTGTATAGAGCACCAACGCTGGTTTCATCAGGTCAAAACGAGTTGACTTATTACATAACCCCAGTGCGAACCTCAGCCGGGTTGGATGCAGGTGCTTATTGGGCTCAGATCCAGTTTCATCTGAGTTACGACTAGGAGCTGCCATGCGATTACCACTGAACTTTATACACCAAGTCGGTGTAATGTGCCTGTTGATGACCGCGCAGGTGATGAGCCTGCCGCAGAGTCAGGCCGCTACGGCAAATCTTAATTTAACGCTGACCATTCACTCGCCACCGGAATGTACGTTGAATAATAACCAGCAGCAGGTTGTGCATTTTGGCGATATCTTGCTGACTCGCATTGACGGTAATAACTACAAACGCCTATTACCATTAAGTCTGAAGTGTAACAATCTGGCGAAAAATGACCTCAGAATGACCTTGCAGGGCGATGCAACCACATTTAGTAGCAATGGGGCATTAAAAACCAGTAATGACAAGTTGGGAGTGGTGTTTTATGTCAACAACACCCGGCAGGCTATTAATCAGCCGTTTGACATAAATTACACCACCCTACCAACGCTAGAGGTGGCCCCTGTTAAGAATACAGCGGCCAGTTATCTTGATACGGATGGTGGATACTTCAGTGCATTCGTGACACTCAAGGTTGACTATCAATGATTAACATCCTACGCAGTTGGTGTGTGCAAAGGTTGAGCGCGTGCGTACTGGCCGGAGTGATTTTCAGCCCGCTAGCGGAGGCTGACTGGAAGATTGACGGTACACTGATTATTCCCCCTGTGTGTCAGTTGGGGCAGCAGGACCCGCTCAGGGTAACGTTTGGCAAGGTCGGGGTCCGCAAAGTGGATGGTATTACTTTTAAAAAGGAAATCCCGTATCAGATTGACTGCCAGGGTGACATGAGCCATCCGTGGGATGTCACGCTTACCTTTGGCGGTACTCCGGCAGGGGCTGGCTTTGACAATGCCACCTTGAGTACGATAACACTGCTTAACAGCGGCAAGTTGGGAATTCAGATCCAGAAAAATAGTCAGCCGTTGGAGTTGAACAAGGCGTTTGCGATCGATGTTGGTTCACCACCGATCCTGTCTGCTGTTCCGGTAAAACGGGCGAGCACCGAACTGGTGGGCGACGATTTTACCGCCACCGGTACGCTGACCATTGCGTTTCAGTAAAACCAAGAGGGCTGTCATGACAGCAATTCAAAGCTACAGATGTGCGCTGTCGCTGCTGCTGGCAGGGCTGGTGTCAACCTGTGTGGCCGATACGGTAAATTTTGACGGCACGCTGATCGAAGACACATGTGAGATTTATCCAGGTGATGAGGCAGTAGAGCTGGATTTTAGTACGCTTCTTGACAAGTACCTGTATCTGAATACCCGTACCCACAGCGAGCCGTTTACGATCCGGTTGATCAACTGTGATTTGGCGATCGGACGTGAGGTCAAGGTCACTTTCAGCGGTACGGCCAGCGGTGCGTTGCCGGGGTATTTAGCACTGGGCAGTAGCAGTACGGCCAAAGGCGTAGCGATTGGGCTGGAGGACGGCGCGGGTGAACTGCTGGCGATCAATAGCAGCAAGTATATCCAGCAACTGCGGCAAGGTAACAATAACACGCTTACTCTGAAGGCGTTTGTGCAGGGAGAACCTTTGGCACTACAGAATAAATCCATCCAGCGTGGTGCGTTTACCGCAACGGCGACCTTTACGTTGGAATATGAATAGCGAAGGATAGCCCGGAGTCGATAGCGTGATCGTATCGCAGCGCCAGTCAATGAATGGGGCGAGCATAAATGAATACAGGCATAGTCATATCATCGAAAGACTGGTGTGGGAGCATTAATACCGTTGGTTTACTCATCAACATCGCCATACGCACGCAAATGCGGATATCTGTCACCTGGGATTTCACTGGCATACTCAATGCACTTATAGCAGTAAGTGAACAACGGTAATTATTGGCTTATGCCTGTGCAGCTGAACGATACAGAACGCAATTCAATGGATATGCGGTCGCAAGTGATGGGTTGGTGTTGGAATAGTTGAGTCTTTGGATTATGCCGTACCTCCCCGGCAACCTACGGTCGTCATTTGAAAAGTCATGGGTTCGGCTGAGTCTTCCAATCAAAATCGGTATGCGTTTTTTACCGATATTCGTGGGTATTGTACGCACTTTTCAAAATAACGCTTATTGGCATGATTGTTTACGTGCATTAAGCATCCGGTCAATAGAGGTTCGCTGACTTAATATATGCATTACAGTGTGGAATGGTATGGAGAGCTTTTTATGCAGACATCTGGGATCGCGCGAACATGCTCTTTGACCCCGTAGGTGGAAGGTTGATATTTTTATGAGTTATTTATCCCTTACTTATGAGAATAAAAATGAAAAATTTAAATACCAAAAAAGGAGCAAAAACATGAAACAAAATAGGTTTCTGCCGTGCATGTTGTATTTCCTGCGTTCCTGGTTTCTTCTGTGTGCTGCTCTTATTGTACCCACAACCTCTCATTCGGCTGTTGTGTTCTCGTACGTTGGTACACCACATTGGTTTGAGGGGAAAGGGATATCACAATTTGAACCTGCTCCAGATACCGCAGCTGCAGTGTGTAATAGTGAGATTTGTAATTACCAACTGCGCGGTTTGTTACCGCCAGGTAAGTACACACCGGATGGCTATAACAACGTTGTGGGTTTGTTTAACTCGAGTAAATCGCTTGGTGCATGTCCTCTAGGTATCGATCCTGTTCCTGACACTGGTACTCTGGTACTTAGTGAAAAAAACAAAAATATATTAGCATCATTGCTGGAAGAACGTTTTGCTTCCGGAATCAGATTTAACTATTCCGGTAGTGGATCAAACTACTTTTTGTCCAGTTCGGTAGCGCGATATGAAGCCTCACAATCGATAACAATATTCTGTAATGCACCAACCACTAGAGGAGGCACCCGTAGAATAAACAGTTCGTTTTATTATCAGTATGTTTTTGACGGTGTCCCGCCAGGGCAAACCGCGTCCGTATGTACCTTCGGGGGAAAGGACCTGTCTCTGACATTTGAGTCCATTTCCGCTTCTGTTTCGATTGAGAAAACCGTTCCTCTGTCCGTGATCTGTGGGTCAGGTATTCCGGTGAACTATAGGCTCTCTCTGTCGAGTGCGCTCTCATACAATGGTCAGTTGTCGTTTGGGAATGGTGTATACGCATCTGTCAGCTTCAATGGCACTCCGCTTCCAGTTAACGGTGACTGGATCCGACTCGTTGAACTCCGTTCAGGGACGAATAACCTAAAGGTTTCGTTAACCGGATCTGCGTCAACGCCAGGGGTTTCAACTGCGACGGGTGTCCTCCTTCTTGAGATACTATAGGTTGCTTTGGATTATGCGGCTCCGATAGAGAACAACCACTAATATATATTCATACTTGCAGATTCTGGCTCAGTTCGTCTCGCTATACATAAAGTTTTTGATAAATTTTACAATGTCCAAAGATGATCTCAGTAAGAAAGTTGATGCAAAAGGTGGCAAGTATTATGTGATCATGTAAGCAGACCCGTTTTAGTTCCACGCACTTTTTGAGAGTACCGGCTTTTCGGCCATCAGCCGGTATTCTTCCGGCGTCAGGTTATTCAGGGATTCATGGGGCGCTCGCTGTTATATTCAGCCAGCCAGCGCTCTGTAATTTCACGTGCTTCGTTCAGTGTTCTGAGCAGATAAAAATCCAGTATTTCTGTCCGGTACGTCCGATTGAATCATTCGATAAAGGCATTCTGTGTTGGCTTGCCGGGCCTGATAAATTCCAGCATCACACCATGCTCTTCTGCCCATTGTGCCAGCGTCAGCGAGATCAGCTCCGGACCGTTATCCATCCGCATCTTCAGCGGATATACGCGGTTTGCCACGATTCTGTCCAGCACCCTGACAACCCGCTGCACCGGGATATTCAGGTCAATTTCGATCACCAGCGCTTCCCGGTTATAATCATCCACCACGTTGAAGGTCCTGAAACGTCTGCCACAAACCAGCGCATCGTGCATAAAATCGATGGACCAGCTCTGGTTCATCGCCTCTGTTGTTGCCAGCGGAGCCGGATTGCGCACCGGCGGGCGCTGTTTTCCCTTACGGCGATAATTCAGTTTCAGCAGGCAATAAATCAGGTGAACGCGCTTATGGTTCCAGCTTTTGCCCTGCCTGCGAAGGACCTGAAAAAGCTTTTTAAATCCGTATCGCGGATAGCGTTCAGCCGCCACGGTCAGCGCCATCATTACCGGCTCATCCCGTCGCGTATCCGGCTGATAACGAAATACCGTCCTGCTCAGCGACAATGTCCTGCATGCCTGACGTAAGCTCATGGCAAACTGTGCGGTCAGATAGGTGACCAGCTCACGCTTTATCGCTGGTTTTAAAGCTTTTTTTCAATAACGTCTTTCAGGGCGCGGCATTCGAGGCTCAGGTCCGCAAACATCTGTTTCAGCCTGCGGTTTACATCCTCAAGGTCCTTCATCTTTTTGATATCAGAGGCTTCCATACCGCCGAACTTCGCTTTCCAGTTGTAATAGCTGGCTTCGGAAATACCGGCTTCGCGGCAGACATCCTTAACGGTACGTCCGGCTTCGACAGACTTCAGGACGGCGATGATCTGGTGTTCGGTGCATCGGGCTTTGCGCATGGCGATCTCCTCTAGGGATATATTCAGTATGCCGGAAGATCTCTAAATGTGAATGGTCCGGTTTACCAGGATGCTTACAGAGCTACCTGGTCATAATCTGATGTATCCGACAAAGTAGGTGTCCACCAAATGTTACCGGGCACCACAGAGTGAATTACCCTGAGTTTGATCACACCTTGTTATCACTAATTCTGTTAGTTTTAGATTAAAAGCTAGCGTAAATTGTTTATCTACAAAGGTTATAGTCCGGAGATGTAGGATTTTAAATAATGAAAACGGTGGCGGCGAGGAAGAAGGCTGGTCCATTTTTGTATGAGCGTTGGTTTGAAGGGGGGGGGCTGTGTACGACTGCGACTTTATGACAATCAGCGCTCATTCGAAAGTGTTCAAAATTGAAGCAGTTAAACAGGTTTTTTGACCTGCCCTCAGTATTAGATACAACGATCAGTTAGTAATGTCTGTTTGTTTACCTTCACATTTTCCATTCCGCCACCGAGCTGCAAACTCTGATGGCGTCTGATAATTCAGTGCTGAATGTGGACGACTTTCGTTATAATCCTGCCGCCAGTCATTAATGACTTTCCTTGCGTGAACGATATCACTGAACCAGTGCTCATTCAGACATTCATCGCGAAATCGCCCGTTAAAGCTCTCAATAAATCCGTTCTGAGTTGGCTTTTGAGCATGGGATTAAGCGCAGCTCAATCCCATGCTCAAAAGCCCATTTATCCAGTGCGCGGCAGGTAAACTCCGGCCCCTGGTCAGTTCTTATCGTCGCGGGATAGCCTCGAACAGTGCAATGCTGTCCAGAATACGCGTGACCTGAACGCCTGAAATCCCGAATGCGATGGTAATTGTCAGGCACTCCTTCGTGAAGTCGTCCACACAGGTCAGGCACTTGATCCTGCGACTGGTGGCGAACGCGTCCCTCATCCGAAAATTTTTCAGCTTCATTACCGGTACGATCTTCAGGTCGCCGGCTCTCAATCCAGCGGGTCTGTACTTCATGTGCTGTTCAGTTCATAACCCCTTAGTCCTTGCAGCGTTCGTGGATGACATCCTTGATTTTGCTGTCACGACACGATGAACACATCCGTTAATTATTTAAGAGATTGATATTTAACATAAAACGCATTAAGCGCACCAATGCTGTAACTCCAATATTCTTATGTCACTTTTGGGGCTGCTGATCTCACCATGACTAGTTTGAAGGTCGTGCGCCAAAATGCTGCCTGCTTGTATTTATCGATGATGCCACCGGCCGCCTGATGCATTTGCGGTTCAGCGAGTCAGAAACAGCCTTTGACTACATGCTGGCAACCCGGGAATACATTGAGCAGCATGGGAAGCCGGTATCGCTGTACAGTGATAAACACGCAATATTTCGCGTCAGTGGCCCGGAGAACCGCAATACCACCGTTACCCAGTTCGGTCGTGTGCTCTATGACCTGGCAATCGAGCTTATTTGTGCTAACAGCTCTGAAGCTAAAGGCCGCGTGGAACGTGCGAATCAGACACTTCAGGATCGGCTGATCAAAGAAATGCGTCTGGAAGGTATTACCGGCATTGAAGCCGCGAATGAATGGCTTGCCACTTTCATCGCTGACTTTAACCGCCAGAATAGCGGCCTCACGGCAAACATCCTTGACGGTACGTCCAGCTTCGACGGACTTCAATACGGCGATGATCTGGTGTTCAGTGAATCGGATCTTGCGCATAGCGATCTCCTCAGGGGACATAATCAGTATGTCGGAAGATCTCTAAAAGTGAATGGCTCGTTTTGCCGGGATACTTACATTCTAACTGTCTGAATCAGTTGACATTTTAAGCTTGCAATAACAACATATGTAGTAGCTAACTTGAGATGTCCGTCTCGGGGGCAGCCCTTGCTGATGTTCCCTTGGATTGTTATCTAGATTGATGGCTGTGAGGATCGTGGTCCGGCCTGCATGCTGCTAGTTAGTGCTTATGCTGTAAGCAACTTCTCTCTCGAAAACAGTGAAAAAAGTTGGTTGCACATGTTGAGTATGCAACCCACAACCGCTATATTGTGTGTACGGAAATATTCCGTACACAATCTAGAACGTTTTGAATAGGTGATTAACCTAAGTATATACCGGTCGAGTGACCAACATAATGTAGTAATTAACTGTTTTTACAGAAGCCTGTGAGAACAGCTTGGAGAACAAATGTATGTCCGCACTGAGAAAGCAGCGCATAGATCTAAGATTAACTGATGACGACAAAAGCTTAATCGAAGAAGCCGCGGCAATGTCAAACCAGACTATTACACAGTTTGTAGTTGCCAGTGCCTCAGAACGTGCAGCGGAAGTGATTGAACAACATCGCAGAATGGTTCTAAACGAGGAGTCTTGGAACCTTGTCATGGATGCGATCGCAAACCCTGCTGCGCCGAATGAGCGGCTGAAGCGAGCAGCGAAGCGTCTACAAAAAATGAGGTAGCTTAAACGTGATGCAAGAGCTGGTGATAGAGATGATCAACGACGAATTTGACTATGACATAGGCGAATTCGATTGTGGAGAGGAAACATTAAATATATTTTTGAAAGACCATCTCAAGCGGCAGCATGATGGGCAAATTTTAAAAGGTTATGTATTAGTAACCAAAGAACAGAAGCCTAAGCTGTTAGGCTATTACACATTATCCGGGAGCTGTTTCGAGAGAAAAATGCTCCCGTCAAAAACACAGCAAAGAAAAATCCCTTATCAGAATGCGCCAAGCATTACTTTGGGACGCTTGGCTATTGACAAATCAATTCAAGGTCAGGGATGGGGTGAATTGCTAGTAACTCACGCAATGAATGTCGTCTGGGATGCATCTAAGGCCGTAGGAATATATGGTCTCTTCGTGGAAGCTCTGAACGATAAAGCTAAACGCTTCTATACCAGATTAGATTTCATACAGCTCGTTGGTGAGAATAGTAATCTGCTATTTTACCCGACAAAATCTATTGAAAAAATCTTTACCGAAGAGTAACTAGAGAAAGCCTCTTAATCTTCAGAGGCAGTTTTATATGCAACAACAATAAAATAACAACAGCTAAGATTAAGGTGGCTGAAATGTTAGAGTTTTTTAAAGAAATTTATGCTTCAGTAAAATCCAACTCTAGTGAAAGAGTTAAAAATTACTATATTGGAGCATTTATATTCTCGTGGCTCACTATTAATTGGAAATTTGTTTTAACGATACTTTTTAGTGAAAGTAAGATTGAAGAGAGAATAGATAAAGCAGCTTTTTATCTAACCACTGACAAGTATCTGACTCTCCCCTTTATTGTATCTTTTTCCATTTGTTTATTCCTGCCCATTATTAATATGATTATTGCTTACGCTCAAAGAAACCCTAATAAGTATTTACGCGGCGATAGTCATTCAATAAAGGTTAATAGACTGCAAAATGAAATTGAAACCGAAACACTGAGAGCTGAACGTGACATTGCATACCATAAAAAGAGCGTCAGTGAATCCCTTGAAGTTCAGACACTTCAAGCTCAAATCCAAGAGTCAAAGGACATAAGCTCTAAACTGAGTGAAGAAAACTCAGCATTAACTGAACAATTAAGCAATGTTAATAACCAAATAAGTATATATACGCAGGAAGTTGAAAATTTAAAAAAACAGCTTGTAAAATCAGAAGCGGCCAATGAAATTTTAGAGAAGAACACAAGAAAACTGCAGGCTGAAACGGTTAATTTAAGGACAATGCTCGATGATACCAAAGTTATTTTAGACGAAAAGAGAAAAGAACTTGAAGAAAATGAGAACAGATCCAAAATGGAGCGTGATAGTTTTTCTGCCGAATTATCACAATGGAGAAATAAAAATGAGGAATTACTAAAGGAAATGGATAAATTAAAAAGTGAGCATAAAAAAGGTGCTGCAGGAATAGGTTTAGGCGAAAGAGTTCAGACTAAAAAAAACTGATAGGAACAGTCATGCATCTGACTGCGAAATTAATCAATTAAAAACAACACTCGCGAAAAATGGGACGTCAAGCAAGACTAATGTCCGCCTGTGGGGGCCTGACTGCACCCTGATAAATGCACATCATCCGCCGGACGCTGAGCCTCGTAGTGGCAGGTCGACAGTAGTTTCACCCCAGAGCCACCTGAAAGCTTGAAGTTCTTGTCAGCATTTTCAGGTAAGAGCGGAGCAAAAGCAACAAGAAGAAAAATTAACAAAGCAGTGGTATAGAATACCGCTTTGTTAATCTGACTCTGAGACTTCTTTGGTAGTGTGCCATTTTCACTTATTTTATGTATGCCATTAATTGATAAGCTGGACTGACCCCGCCCCGGTAGACGATCCTGCCCTATAGTTTGGACTGACCCCGCCCCGGTAGACGATCCTGCCCTATAGTTTGAGCATAGGAGGAGCGTATGGGCACACCACGATTTACACCTGAATTTAAGGAAGAAGCCGTCCGTCAGATAACGGAACGCGGTTATTCCGTCGCCGAAGTTTCTGACCGGCTGGGCGTTTCAGCACACAGTCTCTATAAGTGGTTACGGGCTATTAAACCCGATAACAGCGAGCAGCATGCCCGTGATTTACTGGAAGCGAAAAGCGAGATCCTGAAGCTCAGGGCCCAACTGAAGCGCACTGAGGAAGAACGGGACATACTGAAAAAGGCCGCGCGGTACTTTGCAAGGGAGCCCGACTGAAGTACCGCTTTATCAATGAGCACCGCTCTGTATGGGGTGTCATGACGATGTGTCGGGTGTTGTGCGTTGCCCGGGCCGGGTTTTATGCGTGGCTGCATAACCCGGTCTCCGCGCGGGATAAAGATAACCAGCGTCTGCTGACGCTTATCCGTGACTCCTATTCACTGAGCGGAGGCGTATACGGTTACCGCCGGGTTCATGGCGACCTGAACGAAATCGGGGAAATCTGCGGTAAAAACCGGGTGGGCCGCATTATGCAACTGAACCGGATTAAAGCCGTGCGCGGCTATAAAGCTCCGCGTCGTATCGCTGGCCGACCTTCAGTGGTTGCGCCTAATCGTGTGCAGCGGCAGTTTACCGTTGTCCGGGCCAATCAGGTCTGGGTCACCGATATTACTTATATCCGCACCTGGCAGGGCTGGCTGTATCTGGCGGTGGTTATCGATCTCTTCGCCCGTAATGTGGTCGGTTGGTCGATGAAACCCACTCTCTCACGCGAACTGGCGCTCGACGCGCTGATGATGGCCGTGTGGCGTCGAAAACCGGACGGCGAGGTTATCGTACATAGCGATCAGGGCAGCCAGTACGGTAGTGACGACTGGCAGCGCTTCTGCCGGGCCAATAACCTGGCGCCGAGCATGAGCAGGCGTGGCAACTGCTGGGATAATGCGGTGGCCGAATCGTTCTTCAGTTCGCTGAAAAAAGAACGGATCAGAAAACGCATATATAAAACCAGGGATCTGGCCCGGGCGGATATCTTCGATTACATTGAAGTGTTCTACAACCGGACCCGGCGTCACAGCCACCTCGGCGGCGTCAGTCCGGAGGCCTTTGAACAGGCCTCGTCGTGAGGACAGGAAATGTCTACTGTTGTGGGGTCAGTCCAGGGATGAAATTCACCGTCATCTCGTCAGAGATATCAGCGCCTTCCTCCATCAGACCCTCGACTTTCAACCGCTGTCCGGCGGTAATCCGTCGGGGTTATACCGCTGATACGAAGAAACTCGCGATGAAAATTCGATTTGGTGGCAAAACCTGCTTCCAGCATCACTTCCGTTACCGGCAGGGTCGTATCCCGTAGAAGCTGCTGCGCATAGTCGATGCGCAAGCCGTTGATCCACTGTGAGACATTGCAGCCGCGCACTAGGTTGACCGCTTTTGAAATCTGCCGCGCGGGTACCCCGGTTTTTCTCGCCAGCGCATTCAGCGTCAGATCGGGATTCAGATACAGATTCTGCTCGTCAAGGTGTCGTGGTTAACGCCGGTAAGAGCTGACTGCAGTCGTAACCTTAGAAGAGAGAAGACAAAAAGGAGCCGATGGCTCCTTTTTCAATATTTTGAATTATGCTATATGCTTAAAGGCGGTCACTGCAGTATAAAGCAATACAACTCACATATCTGGCACTATGACAATTTAGTGAAAGATTAGTTAAACATACAAGTGATACAGGAGACTCATATGAGTATCGAGACCGCTGTAGAAAAAAGTAATGAACCATCTCCACCTATTTATATTCATTTGGAAGATGAGCAAGGAAACTGCGCATGTAATAACGATAAAAATGGTGGCATAAGAAAGGCTGATTTCGAGACTAAGATCGAGGATAATAAGCTTCATATTAACCTATTTGAGTATGGGGCCATGCCAATCATAGGTCCTGCAGATGAAATATCTGCAGTAAGGGTCCATGTTCGTGGGAAAAATGTTACTGTGTTTGCTATTTATAAAGATCCACAGCAGACAGCAACAATGGGTTGCTGCACAGGTTCTGGTTGTACTTGCTACGCTAGAGGCTGTTATTGCTAATAGTCATTCGTAGTCGTGGATGCGCATCCCACGACTACAATGTTATCTGTTCTTGTTCATTGTAAACACATATACAGTGAACAAAGGCAAAGACAATGGTAGGTAATTCCCCCGAAAAAGCAAACGGCCAGAGGAAAGCCTGGCTCACCCAAAACGGAAAAGGAACAAAAAGCATCGGCGAGGGTGCCCTGGCTGATATTCAGCAGCACGGATGAATTTAAGGCCTGTAAAATCATAAGGCTGTACAGCAGAAGAATGCAGATTGAACAGAATTTTCGGGATGAAAAAAGTGAGCGGTACGGCTTTGGCCTTCGGGCCAGCAGGAGTCAGAGCAGGGAGAGACTTCAGGTATTAAGTTTGCTGGTCACACTTTCCGGTATCATGCTCTGGTTGCTGGGTTATCATTGTTGAAAATAAAGGGCTTCATCTACATTATCAGGCAAACAGTATCAGGAAGCGGGGGGTTTTATACTTCCTGACACTGGCAGAAAATGTCTTACGACATTGCCCGAAAATCCTCAAACAGGTTGCTCCTGAAAAGATATTACGCCAGCTAATCAGCACCTACCGAAGTATGGTGCTGATTTTCTGGGGATCCCTCAGCCCTTTAGGAGCTCTTTTTTTCACTCAGCCCTTTTTCTCAGTGCTCTGATTCTTTATTGTTAGTCTCTTCTAACAAGAGACCACTATGAAATTACTACCATTAATTGACATTCTAAAAAAACCGTACTTGGTGCAACAGTATAAAGATCAACCTGAACACGCGATCACCACCCACTCTGGCCTTGTTTGTGCAGCTTTTTTCGACCCGCACATTGCACGTGTCATCGAGTCTCGCTTGGAGGATGACACGAACTATACATTTGCAAAACAGCAGATGACTTCGCCTTTGCCATGGTCTCTCAACTTGTACGCAATTTCTCACACGAACGTGTCAGATCCGCGGGTAAATGACTCCATTAATAGTGTTGGCGCTACGCTTAGCGATGGTCAGATCATATATCATGGGAGTACTGATATCCCTAGAACTATCTTCACTGCCCCGTTAACAACCAGACCACTGTCTACAACACTTTCTCCGGCAGTGGCTATAAATGAGCTTATTCATGATAGTAAGGCCTATAATGCTGAGCGTTATGTGATCTATATCCTTACTGTTAAAGACCCGAAAACAAATGTGTTTGTGTACCCAGATTCAGGCGCACCTGTTGAATTGCCTATTGATGCAGACCCCGACAGTAGTACGATGTTTGGAATGAATGAGCTGGAGATCTTATTCGCATCAGGTGCATGTGTTATCGTCGATACAGAGAAAAAGATCGGTTATGCAACTGCATACCATCACAGCAAGGCATCCAAAGAAGTCCCTGTTTATATTTGCCAGGGAACAATATCTTAGGTAAAAACCTAAATATAAGTAATGACTTACTTATATTTAATCTGTATATTTTACTCTTTTATCATTTGAAGGGAATCAGATGAAAGAGCTACAACCGCACCAAAAACGAGTTATTGAAGAGCATAGTGAGCTGAAGCTAAAGGTCGACGCGCTCAATACGTTCATCACCAGCAACCCAACCTTTGCCGAACTTTGTGAAGCAGAACAAGGGCTTCTTAAAGCCCAGTTTAAAGCCATGAAAATTTACCTGGTTGCACTGGATTACCGTATTTAGCTGTTTAAGCGGGGTGACCAATGAAAGACCTGCACACTAAAATTAAAGGCTATCGCGAGCTGTCGGCCGAAGAGATCGCGCTGATGAACGAGGGCAAAGACCTGTCTGAGAAGGTGGGAGAGTTTGTCGCAAAACTGGAAGCTGCTGAGTTCGCTCAATCCAATCTCCAGGTGCCGGATAAGCGTTGGCTTGCCATCGGTAAAACTGACCTGCAGAAAGGCTTTATGGCCGTTATTCGCAGCATCGCAAAACCAAGGACTTTTTAAAGGGAATTAAAATGAAAATTACTATCTATGGAAAGGACAATTGTTATTTCTGCAAACGTGCGGTAGAGCTTTCTAAGCAATTGAAATTGCAGGGCCATGGTGACTACGAGTATATCGACATTGTAGAAGCCGGCATTGATGCCGCTGCGCTGGAAGAGCTGGTTGGGAAACCGGTTCGAACGGTTCCGCAGATCTTCGTCGAGGGTGAGCCGATTGGTGGTTATACTGAGCTAGCTGCTTTCACTTCTATTCTGTAAAAATTAAAGGCTCCTCACAGAGCCTTTAAAATTAATAAATGGTAAAGCCAATTAAGGAGTTTTATTTAACTTTTGGTTCGTAAGTATGCCAAGGATTCGATATAAATCGCGTAGTAACCATTAGCTCTTTTGGATCAAATTGTTTTTCATTTCCACGTTCAATATTAACTAACACAACTTTAGTATCACTTTCGGCGTTATACTTGGAAAGCTCTCCCTTTACAAAGGAGTATTTTGCCGCAGTATGTGCGTTATTAAATTTGAGATCAGCAAAAATTTTTGCTGTTGCCGGCTCAAGAACGCACAGCTTTCTCATTTCTTTAAGCGTGGCGAGGCTGGTGTCAACATCTTGTTTAGTGGCGTCAACCGTTTTGCCTTCCAGACGTGCTTCTCGTGCACGGAGCATACGAGCAGCGCGTCTATCCAACGCTGCCTGCATAGAAGGTGTGCGTTTAGTAGCATTTTGGCGTTCGTAAGACATAACCCCTCCTATCAGGATCTAGTCCAATTTCTAGAGTGAAGCCATGACCTAAGCGTCTTGCGAGAAGTCGTTTGTAAACTGCTTCTAGTTTGTCGTTATCAGGCAAGAATATGTACATGCCTACCTTGAATTCATTATAATGGTCAATTATCGCCCTTTCAACCGTCCGCATCACGCTGATAGCTTTGACTACTCCTGTTTCAGGCGGTTCAAAAGGCGTTCCTCTCATCATGTTTTCAACCAAATCGAATGATATCTCCCAGCAGCCAGAAGGGCTAAAAACATATCTGTCAGGAAAAATCACTGAACTATCAACTGTATTGAACTCTGAAACACTCTGTAAGTTCAGCTCATACTCTTCGCTATTCGAATAAAAGATTGCTGTATGCACCGTCGAGATGGCTGAATATGTCATGGTTTTAAACTGAGTAACCATCTACACCTTCCTTTTTGATCAAGTGTAAACTGAAACGTTTACTATTTCGACATAAAAAGAAGAGGATCTCTGCACAGACAGTTATCTAAGTGGTGTCGTCGTTGCTGATGGGAACGATTGCTTTAGGAGATGGATTCGATAACTGATAAAACTAAAAAGGCCCATCAAGGGCCTTTTTCTCATGCGGCGAGACTTTAAAGTGGTTTAAAGACCACTTCGCCTTTGCGCTCAGCTTCAGCTTTAGCGGTCATGAAACGCTTCATCATCTCAACTTTGCCTTCATGGATTGCTTTGAAGTCAATCTTGCCCTGATTTTGGGTAGTGTTTCGTTCGTATCGCATAAGAAGCTCCGTCATTGATGTAATCTAGGCCACGAAGGGTCGTCAGCCTCTTCACATACCTTGAGTATATGGAATGTAACTCTTCGCGTTCTGCAGCGAAGTACAACATTTGTATGCCTTCATTGTCGGCAACTTTGAGCATGAAGTCAACTAAAGTACCGTAAAGATAGTTTAGTTCTGACAAGTTCAAGTCAATGCCGCCTTCTGGCTTGGTGAACATGTTAATTTCTGGCTCACCAAGTACTGGGTTACGTGCCTGCTCCATAGAGCGATCTAATTGAACGACATCGGCATAAGTAACAACAGATACACATAACATGGTAATTTCTTTCCCCAGCATACCATGCATAGTTTCTGCTGCAACAGGATCTAATGACGGCGGGCAAAAAGCCAGACGGTATACATTTTTCCGGTTTTCATCGCCGGAGAAAGCAAATTCGATATCCAAATATGCCAAGCCGTCGCCTAAAGAGGCCAAGCCTGGCGTTACCAACCTATGCGTGTGCATTAAGCAATCAATCCTTAGCTATTGGAATATTCTCATATTGTACCCCAAATATATACTCACTCGTATAGCCGATGACGTTAGTGCGATAGCACAATTTGGCCACCCGTGGTAATTTCCGAATTGGAGCCCCTTACACCAACATTTATTGTAAATTTCATCAAAACATCGGTTTGTGATTCCATACTCTATAGGTATGGAATCATAGTAAAAAACCAGTTATCTTTGGTTGACCTTATAGCTAAAATGCCGTTAAATACTGTATATACATGGGTCTTCCCCGATCATGGTGGGAAGACTCAGAACGCCATATTCAGTTTCCCATAGTAGAACATCACTCCCAGCTTAAAGCGCTCCCGGTTTCGGTATCCCCTGGCCTTTATCCTCAGCAGTCTGATCTTGCTGTTCAGCGCCTCCGCATTACCATTCGAGACCCGATGACGCATTGCATTCAGTATCCCGTATAACCTTTTTTTGATGGTTTTCGCTGCGTTTTTCATCATCGGCACATCACATTCAGACGCCAGCGATATCCACTGCAACCAGTCATTCCTGCGTTCTGTGCTCCAGGGGCGATCCCAGATATTTTTTGCCAGCTCTTTCAGTGTCCAGCACTGGCTTGTCTGTTGCATCTGCTCCCGCAGCCACATCAGCTTTTCCTGCCGGGACTCAGTCATCCATTTGTCGCTGTACTGCCACAGGAAGCGGGTACCTCTGGCCTGACGGCGGCTTTCAACCGGAAGGCGGGGATGTTCATTCTGGCGGGTTTTATCCACCACTTCACCCAGCTGTTTCGCTACGTGGAAGCGGTCAAAGGCGATTTTATCAACTGCACACGGTAAGTGGATGCGCGCGGCTCTTATATAGCCCGCATTCATGTCCATTGAGAACGTTTTAATGGCCTGTAGCTGTCCGTCAGTCAGGGTTCTGAGGTAACTGGCAAGACTTTCCTTACCTCGATCATCCGTTAAAGCCAGCGCCCGCCCGTCAAGATCGGAGATTACCGTTATATAACGATGCCCTTTTTTAAAAGCGACCTCGTCCACATTCATATGCCGGGCTGCTAACGGCTTTTTTATCCGTGCAAGACCTCGTTTAACCGCGCGGGTCATAATGCCGTCAACGGCATTCCAGCTCAGTTTGAGTTGTTTCCTGACTGCATCAACAGTGCTGATTTTCAGCCATGAAAGCACGAATGATTCGAACAGCAGCGTATACCGGCTGCCGGGACCCGCCCACGGAACAGGCAGAGTCGGGCATCCATGCTTCGGACACATAACACGGGGGACACTGGCTTCAACTATTGTGGCGAACTGGCAGGTATCGAGGTGGCGCCATTTACGATGTCGGTGATCGTGAACGGGGCAGGATTTCCCGCAGGTCGGACAGGTTAACTGAGTATTTTCAGCGATTTCGACAGTAACGGTAACAGAAGCGGCATTTTCATCGAGAGAAAGAGACTTTACCTGCCACGGAGCGGACAGGTTGAGGATATGAGCATAGAGGGACTTTTCGTCCATGGTGGTGACCTCTGGCTATGTAATACGCCATTATCATGCCTTCAGCCACCACAACAAGGGAAGACCCATATACATACAGTTACAAGGGGGCAGCGATGTTAAACTCATTCGAAATTGATAGAGCTTTGGAAAATTGCTCTGCTGAGACGGTGCAATACCTGCAGCGCTGCCAAGCTATGACCGGATCTCAAATGATGGCCATGGGGTCCGCTTGGAAAACGGAAATTACCCCACGTTAAGGCTGTTTTTTGTACAATTCGGTATCTACTGCGCGTAATGGACGATATTTCCCGAACCCCGGCTTAAGATTATTACGCCAGACGTAATCGCCACTCAGATTGATATGTTCCCAGCCCAGGGGAGAAAGATGCGATACCAGTTGCTCATTAATCGGGATGCCTTTTCGTTTCAGTGACTCAATGGCTCTTTCTATATATACCGTGTTCCACAACGTGATCGCCGCTGTCAGCAACGTCAGCCCGCTGGCGCGATAGCTCTGATTTTCCGGTTTTCGGTCCCTGATTTCACCCAGCCGGTGTAGGAATACCGCCCGCGCCAGCGCGTTACGGGCTTCCCCTTTATTCAGTCCCGCCTGTACTCGCCGACGTAGTGCAGGATCGCGGAACCAGTCGAGCATAAACAGCGTCCGCTCAATGCGGCCAATTTCTCTCAGCGCCTTTGCCAGACCATTCTGTTTTGGGTACGCTTGTTGCCTGAAGACAAGGCTCATTTTGCTGAGCTTGCCGACGTAGCTGGCCTGTCACTTAGCGCATGGGTTTTGGACGCTATGAGGGAAAAAGCAAAGAGGCAAGGCAAAAAAGAGGGAGAATAAGTAATAACGTTTAAGAATTGGTCTTAATACCTTTATAAGAGCTAAGCCATTGATTCGACACGGCTATCCATTATCCCCTCATCCAGCCCTGCCCGGCTTCCCCACGTCTCCTGTTGCTTACGCCAGTTCAGCCTCACGGCTTTCAGCAGGCGGCACCGGAACCGGCGTGCTGTTGCCGGTATGCGATGGCACACCAGGTCCGACCGGCACAGGGTTAATCAGAATTAGCCAACCCGAGAGGTTGGCTATCAACTAATTGCACAACGGTTGAAGGTCAAAGAAGATGAAATTTTTCAAGAGTGGCCTTAACCTCATTTCTTAATCCAGTCTCATCAAGTTCATAACTTTCTCTGTCTGGTTCAGGATTAAAACAATCGGCAATAATAAATAGCTCTCCTGCACAATGATCTATATCTTTATTTGCTTCTTCGCTTCCATAGGATTCCCTTCTGGCTATTACTATGTTAGAGACAAATTCGTTCACGCTGATTTTTCTATTTAAAAAATCCCGCCCTAACTCAATTAGTTTTAATCTGCTCATAAAATTCCCGTGTTTAGATATATTTTACCATTCTCTTCATTTGGATCAATTTTCCATCCAGATAAAAAGTCACCATTAGCCCGGATAATAACAGCATTCATTGTTTTAGGATTGAAATAAACCTTCGATCCCTTATCACGCCGATATGTTCCTTTTTCAAAGGTATCCATATCTGAAAGATGTGCTTCAATTGCATCCCGGAACTTAGTAAGTGTTTCACCATTGATCTTCGTATCGCTGATGCCAAAGTCAATAGCATGTTTGTACTTCCTCTGGAGCTGCCTTCGGGTATATTTCCCCGAATCCAGCGGGTCACTCAGCATGACATAGATGGGCTCCACGCCGGTACCGGTCGCATCAGGTTGCCAGTAGATGAAGTCCTGCAACGCAGGAATATCAGCCGCCGGCAATGTTGTGGTGACGATGCTGTCCGCCTGCTTAACATCGGTACCAGTGTGCACCGGCGTCACCGGAACCGGCGTACTGTTGCCGGTATGTGATGGTGCCGCAGGACCGACCGGTACAGGGTTAATCAGGATGGTCCGCGACGGGGCGCCCGCGACGGCTGGTACCGTGATTTTATCCAGACCGGTGGCCTTGTCGCGCACGGCACTCAGTACCGGTACCGTGGCAGGTACACCGCCGGAGCCAGTTTTCACCATCATCACCGACTGCCGTCCATTACTGTCCGTGGAGATAAAGCCGCGTACCGGCAGATCAACTGTTTTCATCCCGGGTTCGATTTTCACCTTACCCGTATTAAAAAGACTGACCTGAGCCGCCATCACATTAATATCGCGTCCCGGAACCTTGTCACTGCCCCCCCCTGCAGGCCGCGAGAAAAATATCGTCGATGCGGCAGCAACCATGGGACCCGCGGTGCTGGCAGCCGCCGTTCCGACCGCCCCTCGCCATAACGCGCCGGCAATCGAGCCTGCCCATTCACCCACAGCAGTCATTACTCCCGTGCCCGTTGCAGATAGTTGTATCCCGGCAGGTGCCCGGTTAAGCATCATCGCCGCCGGTGCCGTCAGCAGGGCGCTGGCTGATTTCACCATTTCCGGAGTGAACGCCGGCGTCTCCTGAATACCTGCTTTGCCAAACAGGTATTTACGGTTTTCCTCGGTTTTGATCGCCGCATCTATTCTGTTCCTGATATCTGTCTCAGCCAGTTGACGCTGATGTAGTGACTCAGGATTTAATACCTCTACAGAGGATATATACAGCGGGCTGGCTCCACTCCCTGCCGGGAATCTCACAATGACATCGTCATTTCTGGTAGAGGAGGTATAGCCGGCTGAACCATAAACCCCCTGTCCGCTAATAATTCCTCTGGCGTTTGGAACATAATTCTTGGGAAACATCCTGGAATCATTAATATAATCAGTAGTGAAAATAAGAGGTGGAAGCCCGGGTGCAATGGTTGCCTGATAAGTATTCTTCAGGAATCGGTCTGATTGTGGTGTCTTGTCCTTCACGAGACTGGCATCAACCACACGAACAGACATGGGTTTTCCTCCTGTCACCACCAGGTACTGATTCCCCCCGGATACCAGATCGGTCAGACGCCGCTGAACGTTCACTGTTCCTCCTGGTGCGGGTAACGCATTTACCGGCACATCTGTGACGGCATTTAAGGGCTGGATTGTCATTACGCGGGAAATTTTTTCCGGGTTCGGGGATTCTGGCTCCAGCCGGGCATAAGGTACAACGGCAGGCCTGGAGGGGTCAGGTAACCCCGAAATCAGTCCCCGGTCGAGAGTGGCCATGGCGGCAGACACGGGCTCCTGTTCCCGATAAGCTTCATAGAGACCGATGGTCCAGCCGGGCCAGTCACCCTCTTCTGTCAGTATATCCAGAACGACCCTTACCGGAACACCATATAAAAGGTAGCCCTGGTCAGAAGCCACGCCAGCCATATCGTAATCAGCCCAGCCGGGCCCTAAGGTTGATGGTGGCAGATAAGAAGTATCAGGAGGGGTATATCCGTTTGACGGCCATACAGTCAGAATATCACCAGTCTGACTTCCCGTAGTGGGCGCGGCCCAACGCCCAGGACCGTCTTCATCAGCAGGAAACCATACATTACCCGGTAATGGTGGTACCCCACCGTTGAAATCATACTCATCCATGAATCAGCCCTCCCGACCCACACGTTCTTCCAGCGATGCCAGACGTTGTTCAAGCGACAGTCTGGCCTCCTTCTCCTGAACCAGCGCCTGACGTTCTTCCTTCAGTGCTTCAACCAGCAGGGCGACCACACCGTTGATATTGATACTACGCGCATCCGGCAGCACACTGCCGTCATTGAGCGTCAGCGTTGTCTGCGTCACGGCCTGCGGTAGCACGGCCTCCACTTCCTGGGCAATCACCCCGGCTTCGGGTTTCCCCTGTTTGAGGTAGGTGTACCCGCCGATACGGTCGAGTCTGTCCAGCGCATTATCGATTTTTTCGATGTCCGTTTTCATGCGGGAATCAGAGCTGCTGCTCCAGGCGCCGTTGGTGTAGGCATGGCCGTCGTTACGGAATTCGTACCAGCCCTGAGCGCCGCCATTGGCCACATGCAGCCCCAGAAAATGATGCTGTCCGATACGCTCCTGGTGATAAAAGTCGGCGGCTAAATCGCTCGCGCCCTGCAAATGAACACCGTTGGTTACTCTCTCAGTGCTGCTGATATTTTTGTTTCCCCCTGCCCAGAACCAGCCATCCGGATTACGTTTAATAAACTGTCCGGCATCCAGTTCGGCATTGGGGCGAAGACGCAACTCATGCCATTTACCGTGCCAGTCGCGGTAGGAAAGTATGCCGAAATCGTCACGACCGGCATTCACCCTGGCGCCCATCATCATTCTTGTGGTGACTTTACCTGTAGTGAAATCCGTGTACACGGGCGCGGCATCATAGGTCTGGCCGTTAATGAGCGGGTCAGGCCCGGTCAGGGAGGTGGAAATGCCGGCATTATGGGAAACGACAGCTCCGCCGGAGATATCCACGCCGTTTCGCAGTGAGACGCGACCGGTGGAGAGACTGAATGAAAAGGGGCGCAGGGTGTTCCACTGCCCGTCCTGAGACTGACCGGCAGCCGTGGTCAGGGCATAAAAGTCCCGGCCGTCATTACGCAGGATGACGCCGGTACTGCCGTTTGAGAGCCGGAACCCGTTCGCGGATTTCGATACTATTTCTCCATCGCTGACGACCCGCTTCCGCAGTGTGGTCAGGGATTTTAATTCGGTGATGTCGTCGTTGATGCCATTCAGTACCTGAGCATTTTTCTGTTGTTCAGCCATGGTGGTGTCCTTTTATGCTGATGATAGTGTGCGGTAATTCCCATAAACACTGTATGCATATACAGTATTTATTCACCGTACACCCTGCCTTGTGGCATGTCAACAGATGAGACGCATTCTTATTTATGTTCCTGTATGATGCTGGTTTTTGATGCGCGTCAGCGCATGGGAGGCGCAAAGCGCCGGAGACCCCCGCAGCGAAGCGAGGACGAAAAAAGCATTACGGCTTCAGCCGTAATAATCCCCTACCCTGTTAAGCCCAAAACAAACACGCTCAAAACGATACAGAAGCGGCTGTGCGCGGTCGGAGTGGTCACGACAAGGCAATAGCCGCAGTCGGGGCGTATCTCCGCGTTAGCGGGCCGTGAGGGCCGCTTACGAGCGTGTATACCAGAACCCAAAGCAAACTCACCCACAGCAACCACGAAATCTAGTTACAACATCCGCCATTTTAAAGCGATGCATTACCCCGGCCTCTGGCCGGGGTGGGGCGGCGCTTTTCAGTGGCGGTCAGGTGGGCACAGGTGCAATTGAAGCGTCAGCGTTCTCCGGTGGTGAGAGGCGAGGTTTTTGCTGTTTTTTAGTGTGTGATGCGATGTGGAGGACAGCACGAGTGTGGTTCTCAGGGGATTTACTTGGATGATGTAACTAAATAATGAAGTGTTGCTGACAGACCCGCCGCATGGCGGTGGGGGGTACTTAGTTTCTGAGCGGCGCGAACGCTTGCGGTCGCCGCGAGCGAAGGCCTTAATGTGACTCTTCACTGAAGTGACAGAGATAAAGGATTTCCCTGCTACTTGTTATGCAGGGGATTAATAACTGGGTTAAGACTGTTTTGCAGATTTCCCGTTATCTGTTTCCGGAATATGTTTATTATCTGTTTGCGGATTTATGTGGATAAGTATTCAGCGAAGTGCGCGCTATGCCCATGATGGTGGCAAAATCATCAGGAAAAGTGAGTAATCAGGGCGGCAGAATATTTGAGTGGTGAAAATGGCTGAAAAAATCCAGCACGAAAAGCCCCGGAGGGGCCGTTTTTAACGCAAATTGTGATTTGCCTGACTAATGAGGCGGGGAAGGATTCAGTGACAACTCCAGCTGGTAGAGATGCCGCACGGCCAGCTGCTCAAGTTTGTCTGCAGAATAACCATAGAGCTCATCTGCCGGCAGCGTTTTCTTCAGCCAGCAGGTCATTTCGTAGACCTGACGGTCCCGGGGCATTCTGGCCAGGCGGTTTGCACGCTTACGTGCGGCGCCTTTTGCACGGCGATACTGCAGGGCTTCACGGCTGCGCTGCTCATACCAGCGTTTACGCGCCCTCAGAACAGAAATCTCCTCATGTTCGCCTAACAGCCCCTCTTTAATGAGCGCCTGACGTTCCTCACATTCCCGCAGTTTTCTAAGCTGCTGCTCCTGCAGCTTCATCAAATCAACGCCCAGCATTTTCCAGCCAACGGGCGTGATCCAGACATATTTCGGCAGTCGCTTCCGTGATTCCCTGTCCCACAGAGTTTCTTCTGATACGCCAAGTACACCAAAGCGGACCTGCTCGGCGATTAATGCCGAAATCCGGCGAACAGTGACTTCCGTTCCGGAAATAACTTCCCCTCGGGCATCTTTCGGGCTGAGTTCTCTGGCCAGTCTGGACACACTCATCCCTATCGTGTGTTTACCGGCATCGCAGAAACTGACCAGTACCGGCCAGAGCGCATCGAGAAGACGTTGTTTTTCCGGACGGAAAGCATACCTGCGCCCCGCGCGCTGCCGTTCCCGGACGTAGAAAGGATGCAGTGACATGTGCATGCGGAGTCTGGACTGGCCCGTGGCCGGATCTTTTTCCACCAGACGGTTATAGGCGTGACCCAGCTGGCCACCCAGCGCCTTATAGTGAGACGGCCGGAACCAGGACGGGTTTTCGCATTTGGGTTTAGTGGAGTGTTCACCGCGACGGCGACGGGTACGGGTACGCTTCTTCTCCGGAGAAACCAGAAAAGACCCGACATGGCCATCATCAATGCCCTGCCAGAAACGGATCTGTTCTTCCGTATCCAGCTGACTCCAGTGTTGCGGATTGTGCTGTTCAGTCACGCCTTCCCGCGCTTATGTTGCACGGAAAGAGCAAATGGCACAGAAACGGGTATTGCAGTTTTCTGAGCATAAAACTATACTCCCTGCATAGAGCAACAGCTTCTATACAGTTTAAGTAGACCCCGTTAATCTTCTCCTCGTCGCCAAACTAGATGAAGATTATCGGGGTTTTTGCTTTTCTGGTCCCAGGTTGATACCTCTCAGAACCAGTTCCCTGCCACCTTACGGCGTGGCCAGCCATCAAAATTCTTTAAACGATCAGTAATCTAGCACGCTTCGAATAAAAGTAAAGACTTTACTTAAGTAACCCCTGAGCTTTGAATTCCTTTTCGAGCAATTTTTCAACAAATTGGGCTTGCGTTATTCCATCACGGTTACAGAGCTCAATAAGAATATCTTTCAATGGGTTACGTACAAAGACTTTGATTTCTTTATGTGTGACACGCTTTCTTGCAACTGCAGCCATCTGTTTTTCAGAGTCTGACATTGGGCTACCTTTTCGATAGGCCCGCTTATTTTTAGAAGAGGAAGTCACTGCATTATCGTTCTGCGACATCTCTGCCTCATCAAGGATCTAAAAAAGGATCGTTTGCAGAGAATACTACAGAATATTTAAATCAGCGACTTACTTTATGAACGTAACCCGCGTTGGCGCACGGTTTACGTCCGGGGATCGTTTAAGGCGGTGTCAGTACGTCTGTTGCCAGTCCGTACCCTTCGACCAGCGGGATGACCAGTGCTGCAGATAGCGTTGAGCAACAGCAGTGTGATCCCATACAACAAGCACATTCTCTGAATTGGCACGATCGGCCACGCTGCTGAAGTTGAACGAACCGACCTCGGTATTCCGCCCGTCAGCGATGATCACTTTGTCGTGGAGGAGCTTGTAGGTATCCACCGTCCGGACAGGAATACCCGCGCTGACCAGCAGATTCATGGCGGCCCGACTGACCTTGTTGCGCTCGCCGGTATTGGCTTTGTGGTCCAGAACGACCTTCACATCCACGCCCCGCTGTCTGGCTCTGACCAGCGCGCCGGCCACATCCGGAGACGTGAAGGAATAGCCCATCAGCCGGATTTCCTGTTGTGCGGTCGTAATGGTTTTCAGAACCAGCTGCAGGTCCGTCCCTTCCGGGGAAAACCCGGTCTCGATGTTCGCGGCATAAACGGCGGGTAAGAGGGCGTGCAGGCTCAGGCTGACCAGCCCGGGCAGACACCATCTGCGGAGAGTACGATTTATTTTCACAGTATTTCCTTCACTGTTTTTGAGAAACGTCGGGTGCGGGGTAAACTGGTTTTCCCCGCACCCGGGGTTGGACAACGACGCTATGCGGAGGCGTCAGGCTTTTGTGGTCTGGCGGAACCAGTAGCAGACTGGCCCGTCACCGGTCGCATGGACAGAGCCCAGGAACCAGCCATTCACATCTGGCGGCTCCGGTTTCCAGCCACGCGCATCCGGAGCTTCATCAGTCAATCCGGCTGCGTAGACCTCAGGCGCTTCATCGCGCATTGTCATCACGAAGCACTGGAGCCCGTGGGTTTTCAGCCAGTAGCGGAATTCAGCCGGGGTTTCGCAGCCGCTACGCGCCAGCGCAGGATGCGTCCAGTACCCCTGTTCATCACGTTTTACGTCAGTGGCAATTATCATTTTGCTTTCTCCCCGGGTTCAGTCTGTTCTGTTGATGGCGCCATACCGCCAGTGGATATGATGTCAGTGTCCGTTTCACGGTGCCTGAGAAACTCTCTGATTCTTCTGACCAGCTTCTCTGAATCCCGGTCGCGCAGCAGCGGAATACCGGCCTGCCTCAGAACCTCTTCCAGCAGGATATCGCGCCGGATACGATGCCTTTTCAGGTGTGAGGCATCATCAAGTTCAACAGCAGCGACGATGGCGAAGGTCCGGATATCAACGATGACCACGTCGCAGTGCCACTGCGACGCCATCCGGAAAAGTAGCCACCAGGGCCGGGAGCGAGGCCGGATGTGAGGAGCGAGTGTGGCGATATCCGCCACCCGGACCTGCGGGCACAGGAGCCAGCGCTTCTGGCTCGTGCTTCTCAGTAATGCCCGGTAAAAATGCTGTTCCCGTAACGTCATCAGCGTCTCATTGCCCACCCAGACCCGCTCGCGACACAGCCGCTGCTCCGCTTCTGATGGCCGAATCCCCAGGGCTTTCAGTGACATCAGGACCGGTGATGTCCCCGGCGTTATCCGTCCTCTCAGAAGCAGCACAGTAAATCCCAACAGACTCAGCAGAACGACTGCACTGTCTGCCATCATTAGTATCTTTGCCATGTTTTGTGTTCCCTTATCTCACTGTCTGTTCCGGTGCGTTTGCCGGGCGGTATCCTCATCGTTCTGTCCCTCTTCTGATGCACCATGCCTCTGCCGGCAGCCTGTCGAGCAATGCGCGATGAAAGGCATTCGGCAAGCCTCTTCCGGCCACCACGTCAGCAGTCAGCACCGATATCACGGAAATCAGCAGAACACTGCGCAGAGTGAACCCGGCCTGATGCACCAGTTCTTCTGCAGGCAGAGTCCGAAGCACATTGACCAGCCGGACGGCGTCCTGCGGAAAACTGCAGGAGAGAATGCCCATACCGACCAGCATCACCGCCGGCGCATACAACAGCCCCCGACGGATAACCCGCCCGGTCAGGGCAACAAGTTCCCGCCTTTGCTGGCGACACACCTCATCATCCCGGAGAATGCCCCACTCAATCCGGGCCTTCTCATGACGCGGCAGGATGGCAACCACCTGAATACCGTCACGTATACGGACCTGGGGGGATACCTCCGTTTTTCTCACCTGGTCGGTATCGCAGATGTACAGAGCCAGCGCGGTCCAGCAAACCACCGTCGACAGTACCAGGATGAGCACAAAAACAATGACCGTTACAGACGGAATGAGTATTGTCAGAAATACCGCCAGCACACCGCCGGATAAATAACACAGCAACTGCTGTTCAAAACGCAGAGCGAAATATCGAAACATGTTTAACGTCCCTTTAAATATTCAACCTGAAGAATAAGTGATTTATTTACTGCTTTTATTTACCGACCTGATATAAATCAATCGCGTGAAGATTTAATTTACAGGTGTACTTGTTGAAAAATCCGATTATCACTACTGTGCAGGAGATATTAGCTGGCTTCATGCCATATAAATGATTGCGGCAAGTACAAGTATCATTATTGTCACGCACGCAAACCAGAAAAAGCAGCGGACATGTCCCGAGAACACATGTACTTCAATCAACTCATTAACGTGCCTCCTGTTTAACCTGAGCTGCTCTTTCAGACCATCGACAGCCTGAGTCAGTACCGGGACAAGGTAGTGAACAGGGTCTGTCCTTCTGAGTTTTACGCGGACTCTGAGCAAGGCTTTCATAAGTTTAAACGCAGCATCTGAGAACCAGCCACATTCGTATTCTTCCTCACCGAGGCACTCCTCCAGTAATATGATTTTTTAGCTGACACAACTGAATTTATTCACATCCGACGCTGATAACATTTTAATAATGTTTCGTGTATCCTCACAAATCTTATCCGTATCAACCCAGGCTCTCATATTATTCTCTCTCATTAACGACGAATGCTGTCAGCTAATGGAGTCAGTATCCATTAGCTGATTAATGACTGATATATTTAATTCGAAAAAGATAAAAGAATTAAATCGTCTGGCTCATCTTACGCTCGGCCCGCAACAGCTCTTTCATCATGCGCTCACTGGCGTAGCGCGCTTCCTCAGCAGTGACGGTGGACACAACATTTCCCTGCAGGTCATAGCGGGAGGCACCTTCCCGCATCCGGGACAGATAGCCTGCTGACCGGGTCAGGCTTTTGAGACACTTAATCACCTGCTTATGCGACAGCGGCAGGTGTCGCCTCTCGATATCGGCAAACAGCTGTTCACGCATCCCCGTGGCCAGAAGGCGTGGCGAGTTGTTATCAAACAGCTGCGGCCAGAACGCTTTCAGGGTCATGACAGCCTGCTCCGGCGGAAGCAGCTGAAGATAACGCACAGGAGGCGGAACCTTTGCTGCTTTGACCGGTTCTGCCACAGCCTGGCGTGCGGCGGCTTCGGCAGCCTTTTTCGCCTGCTCCAGCTTCTCTTTTTTGACCTTCCAGGCCGGCGGGGCTGACACCACCACCACCTTCTTCCGACGAACCACACCAGGCGTGGCATCGCTCCCGGGAGCAGGCGTGCTGTCCGGCGCCGGTTTTCGTTTCAGACTCAGTACAGGGCGTTTTTCTTCACTCATAAGGGGCCATATCAATAAAAACTTCAGGTCTGGGGTATACGATACGCTAACGGCATCATCGTTTCACCTTAGGAAACAGTGGACACAGCGATGATGTTCCCTTTGTCACGTTTACGGGCAATGTTCCCGCCCACCGGACCTCTGTCCGGTTTTTTTTACATCGTCGCCACTATCCCCAGCACCGACAGGTGCAGTGCATAGAACAGCACAAAGAAATGTCGTGGCCAGAAACGCCTGACCTTCTCCCCGACCGATGAGCACACCATCAATACGAGCAGCGCTATCGCCAGCCCGGCCAGTGATTCTCCGGCGTCATTCGGGTTCATCAGTAACACCATTATGGCCCACAGTATCCCGTACCCGATTCGCTCCCGGGGCGTCTGTGCCCGGCACAACAGCCAGCTGGCGGTGAGCATGGCCACCCCGACCATGCCGTAGCTGCCGGAGGATAACGGTATCCAGACGGCAACGATGGCCATGGCGGCGAAGGTATAACGCCAGAACGGCAGGCTGAACCACCGCAGCGCCTGACCGGTGACGGCAAAGGCAAACAGGATATTACCCGTGTACCACGGATAAACACCGGACGGTCTTTCAACGGCAGCGCATCCAGATAATCCAGTGCACCACCAAGCAGACGGGCCTGATACAGCTCGTAATGCATCCCGCAGCTCCGACCAGCCTTTTTCTCGATACGTTCCAGCACTACATCGGCGCGGATAACATCGAACGGGTTTCGGGAATGAATGTTGCGTATAAAGCCATCGGTACGCAGGACCATATTTCTACGCTCCATCATCGTTTCTCCTCTGTCTGGTTTTTTGTCTGTTAAAACCATCACCCGTTGAGTTGCCGGGGCCGCGGTTTTGACGTTTTGCGGGGACCTGCTGAACCTGCCCCCTGGTTGTTACCTTCACCCGTTTGAGAGCCGTTCGCCGCAAGGGCAAAGACGCCACGGCCTGACGCATCTGTCCGGGGCAGGACACAAAAGTTTTTGCGGTTCCATGCAAAAAGTTTTGTGGACTGTTCATTACACCCTGGACAGCCAATGCGACAGGTTGTGGCTATGTCAGCCCGGGCGAATGGACTCAAACGGGTGATACGGGTACCAGGGGAAAGGAGCAGGCACCCGCCGCAACGACGAAGAGCGCGGGCGCGAAACGGCGTTGCCCTGCAGAGTGCCGGCAGTCCTTCGCCGGCACGGTGAAAGCGGCGCGGCCGGAACGGTCGCAGCAAGCGCTGCCGTTGACCTTGACCTCAGACATCAGACACTAGCCGGCAGGCCAGAAACCGCTTCGCGGGTTCGGCGGAGCTTACCGCGTCTTTTCGCGGTTAGCGGAGTGTGGCTCGACGACTGGACTGCGCAGCTGGCCGGGAGCCGAAGGGGTCCAGTTTTCGTGTGCTTTTAAGCCTTTTCAGTTTTAAAAAGGGACACAGCAGGAAATAAAGCCATCACAGGAAGGAACGGAGGAGTATCAGAACAAAAGCCCGCAGAGAAATCACGGGCTGATCCAATGGGCGAATCGAGAACAATCAACATAAATCAACATCTACAGCTCAATAACCGGGCTGGATGTTATGATCCGCGTCACAAAATTAACACTGCCATATATAGGGATTTATATATTCCTGAAACTGCAGTTGTCCGGAGCACAGACAGGTCAGGAGCTTATTTGTCATTGTTTTCACTCAGATTATTATTTTCAAACGAGACAAGAAATGTTTTCAGCCCTGCACAAAACGCATTGAATTCTTCCGGTGTGACATCTGCGGATCGGTTTATTCTGGCTCCGCGAAGATGAGAATTACCGGATGCATTTTTTTCCGCCCCGGCACTGCGGATTATCGAGTCGGCCCGGCTTTTTGAACATGGAACACCGCCCAGGCTGATAATTTGTGCAACATCGTTCCTGTTGAGGCAGCCAATCGCCCCGGCAATCATCTTAAGATTAGCGGTAAGTTGTCTGCAGGAAAGTACGTCACTCATCGGTTATACCTTCTTCAGCGATCGAGCCGCTCGACGGTGGCCAGCAGTTGTGGGTAGGTCGCTGACAGGCACTTTTCATACAGTGATTCAGCCGCGGGGATACCCTCCAGATAGTAATCCGAGTCCCGGATTTCCTGAGCCAGATATTCAATAAAGGCGGGTTCCACAATGGAGCCATTCAGCACATTAAGCAGAACCTGTGTTTCTCCGTCATCGAGAGGAAGGGCACAGGCGCGAACCAGATGCGCATAGCGATCAAAGATATTATTCAGCCGTTCCGTCACCCCTTCCCTGTGAGAGTTCAGATGTGCTCGCAGCTTGGGCGAAGGCGTGAAAGATGGGTTGCGGGAAATCTCTTTTTTCATAGTAGGTCCTCAAGCTGGCTCATTAGCGTTAAGTACTTTCTCCGTTCCTCCATGTACTGGCGGTACCATTTACGGGCAACACTGGCCAGATCGTCCACAGAAGCGCCACAGGAAAGCGTACTTCCCATAAACCCTCCACCACGGCAAATCTGTGCACCTGTATTACCAGAGTGTCCCGGGGACTCCAGGTGAACATAGCCACCACTGTCGGGTGCGTAAAAACTGAAAATTTCGCCGGTTTTACGGGATTTTATCGTGAAGTTCATGCTGGATCTCCTTTGGCTCACCCGCGACTGCGCTTCGCCTCTCTGAGTTAAGTGGATTCACTGCTGTTCATTACACAGACAACTGTATGACAGAAGTCATACACAATCAAGCAAGAAGAGTAAAATTTGAGCGCAATAGATATTAATGCTAATGGATGCGTACATTAGCATTAACATGGATAGAGGGAGGGAAAAGGTGCTACCACCCTGCTCTGTTCCCCGCAGGGGAACTACCCTTACCGGAAGTTGAGGCGTGCGGTCGTATCGGAAAGGAAAAAGGGGCTACCGGCGAACCGGCAACCCCTTCATAAAGGCGCTTCAGGCATGTCAGACCAACGCAGCCCTGAAAAGGCGGGGTATTCCCCGCCTCCAGGTTGCTACTTACCGTTGGATTCGTAAGCCAGGCTTGCCGCGACCTCCCTGTTCCCGTCCTTTAGCCGGACTTCGCATAAGCGGTTCCGGGTCAGACATGTGAATATCAAGAGCGTTAAACACACGATTAATACGCACCAGACCAGGGCGTTTCGCGGTAGTTTCATGGTTTACTCCTCCTTGCAAATTGCACGGTAAGAGGCCATACTGGTGTTGACTAGACATTCAGTGGGCCTCGTGGGTGTACTGACCCCAAAAAGTTGGACAGATTAACCGAGGCATCAGAGAAAGAGCCCATTTAATACATGGGCTCTTTTTGTTTCCAGCTAACGCTAAATAGAGTATTCCGTACTCGAATTATCCATCCCGCCGTTTCTATCCTTTCGCCTTACAGTCTCATCAATAACTGTTCGTCATCTTCTTTCGTGAAGCGTTTCTACTGAATTAACATTAGACGGACCATTCGATTCTCGCTCCCGGCGCTTTGAGCGTAATAGTCTTCGCGTTCTATTGAGGGAGTTTAAGAAATAATGTCCGTTGCTGAGTTTGTGATGGTTTGAAACCATGGTGAATGTAGAAATTTTTAGCTTCTTCGGTGAGTGCATGAACCATGATTGCACGTACACCAATATTCTCGGCAACCCGATAGCAACGAAGCACTGCATCATGAAGTAAATCAGCGCCAAGCCCTTTTCCGCGGAAAGAGAGATCGACAGCAAGACGGGCAAGTATAATGACAGGGATGGGATCGGGCATGTTACGCCGAAGATTGCCTGTCGCTTCTGTATGGTTGACGCTCCCGGTGGCCAGAGAGTAAAAACCGGCTACTTGTTTCGTGTCTTTTTTACACACTACAAACGTTCTGGCCGATCCGAGAGCCTGGTTTTTGAGGCCTTTCTGCTTTAACCAGTCATCCAGAACAGTTTCACCGCAAACGAATTCCGCCACCTGATGAAAGCTGGATAAAGGTTCTGGTACTGTTACACGTCCCAC